>CAKQBP010000043.1 GCA_934216375.1 uncultured Veillonella sp. | reverse complement strand
AGGTGTCCAGGACGTATTAGTAAGCCCTTCTACCGCAGGTGTTGTTACTTTCGTCGTAGCCGTTACAGTATTAAAGTTCACATCATTTTTAGTCGCCACAGTAAATGTCTTACCATTTTGAGTAATAGCGATATTGGAGCCATCATTAAATGCAACTGTATCTCCACCTGTTACTGTTTCAGCATTACTATTATTAGCCTTTACCTTCCATGCAGATAAGCTCTTAACCTTTTGTTCACCATCTGATGTAAGATTATCTAGCTTATTTGTTGCCGCATTATTGATTTTAGCCTTTGTATCATCATTGATATCAACAGTTACTACCCCATCTGCAGCAGTAGTAGCAGTCGTCATAGTACCGTTCTTAAAGTTCAAACCTTTTTTTAATGTAACGGTCTTATCTGCACCATCATTATCCTTATAGGTCAACTTAGTAGACTCAGCTACTTTAGTTGGATCGATACCAACTTTGTAAGTTGCTGTATCTTTGTCCGCAGTAAGCTCAGGTGTCACTGTAATTGGACCATTAGGATCCGCTGCTGCCATTGTAACCGCTTTAACAGCTTCTTGTTTAACTGCTTTTTCTGTCACAGTTACTGTTACATCTTTACCAGATGCAGTCGTTTTAGCAAGACCAGCACCTTTAATATTTAAAGTACTATTAGCAAGATTAACATCACCTGTACCAGTATCTCCAGCTACTTTCAAATTCACACTCTTTAACTGTGCCACATTTACAGCATCTGTATCAGCTGTACCAGCAGCCACACCTGTGATTTGACGTGTATTAGTCTCATTACCTACAGCAAAGGCACCTAAAGTAGATGTCAATGCTTTACCGGATAAAGATCCATATTTATCGGTTCTAGAGTCATTTACATTATAGCCTGCTACACCGCTAGCTGTGCTTGCTTTAGACTGTGAACCTACAGCTACACCATTCGCTACAGTAACAGTTGCACCGGTACCTAAAGCAGTCCCTTTAGTAGCAGCAGTTGTTGTAGAAGCATCTGGACCTATAGCCATAGAATCAGTCGCTTCTGCACCTTTATTAGATTTATTCCCAGCCAAATCAGATTTAATAGAAATATATTTAGATAAAGTCTTCTCAGCTATAGCATATAACTGAGAGCCATTCACCGCATCTGTAGAAGTTGCACTAACAATACCAGGCGCTATATTTTTAAGCTGACGTTCATAACCAGGAGCACCGAATGATACAACGTCACCAGGCAACACATTTTCACCACCGGCCCAGTTAACTATCTCTCCATTACTCATAGTATAGCTTGTTTGTGCCACACCCGCTGCATCAGTATTAGCACCACCGCCAATAGCAATAGAGTTATCCCGATTAGCTTTTGCACCGGCACCGATAGCGATAGCATTAACTACATTACCAGCCTTACCATCTAGGCGAGTAGCGGAATCCGCCCCCATGCCGAGAGAAAGGCCCAAGTCACCAGCTTTAGTTTTCATCCCAATGGCAGTCCCTGCATGACTAGCTGTAGCAGTTATATATTGAGGCAGTTGGATATTTGCCAAATCTATAGATGCCTGTCTCAATGTCCCTGTTTTCGCTTGTCCAGTATTAATATCTGTATAGGTTACAGTTCTAGAGAATGCGACCTCTACGTCATCACCACCGACTACAATAGAGGAATCCCCACTAGCTACAGTATTACCACCAATAGCAATAGATTGAGAACCTGTCGCCTTAGCACCACTATCATCGGAGGCACCACCGATAGCAATCGCCTGATCTTCTGTCGCTCGAGAATGTCCACCGATAGAAACACTATTATTACCACTAGCAATAACACCAGAACCAATACCGATTGCTCTATATCCATCAACTGAAGATACCCTAAATTGGCTGCTTGTCCCAATAACAATGCTGGATTGATTACTAGTAGTTGCATATTGACCGATTTTAATAGAGCCTTTGTCTGTTAATTCCGACGGCAAGGTCGCCCCCATAACATGAGCTGCACTACCAGTTACCGCTAACACCGCAAAGACACTTGTCAGTACAGCTTTCTTAGCACTGTAATTATTAGCAATCTCAGATACAACTACATAACACTCTTTGCTTTTACTCCAAATCACCTTGAAAATCTTATTCATTAAATACTCCTATTGTAACAACTAAAACCTAACTATCCATTTATAAAACTTCATACTTACCTATGAAAGCTTATAATTAACCGTAATATCTATATTATATAAAATTCTCAATATAACAATCAAGCAAACTTCATTTTTTACTCATGCGTTCTCATCATATGAGAACGCTTTATTTACAACATTATTTTAGACATTTTTATATTTTTACTATTTTAAAAGTACATTTTTTTACTCATTCATGTGCTATTTTATGAAAATTTATTCATTTTTAAAGGTAATTTATCTTTTTACAATTTTTTTACGAGTAACTATGCAAAAAACGCAACAAAAAGCGGATAGTTCAAATCGAACTATCCGCTTTTTTCTTTGGTGATCCAGGAGGGATTCGAACCCCCGACCCACGGCTTAGAAGGCCGTTGCTCTATCCAACTGAGCTACTGAACCATGTGGATTACCTATATATGGAATTATCTATTATAGTATAAATTATGTACTATGTATCGTCAACTACACCATATCTTTGTATACCCTAAAAAAGGCAAAAAAAAATGGAGCGGGTGAAGGGAATCGAACCCTCGCGACCAGCTTGGAAGGCTGGGGCTCTACCATTGAGCTACACCCGCAAATAAAAATGGTCGGAGCAGCAGGATTCGAACCTGCGACCCCCTGGTCCCAAACCAGGTGCGCTACCAAACTGCGCTATGCCCCGTCATTAATTACTTTGCTATTATAGCAAACCCGGTAGTTGATGTCAACCACTACTCTTGCTGAGTTCTTACTCTCTCGAGTATCGCTCTGCAACGAAAATTATTATATCATTGATAGAAACTAGTGACAAGTACTTTTTTACAACTTCATTAATTTTTTTACTGATACATTAATACATTCTTTAATATATATCTATCCTTACTTCTATTATCCTATACGCCTACGCCTCTATATCATTTTAATCTATAGATTATTCGCTCTAATAGTATAAAGCTAATCATATACTTAATCGAGCATATAAAAACATGCACCCCTTTCGAGGTGCATGTTGTATTATTCTATAGTTATATAAGATTTTAAAATGCTAGTAAAGCAAATAGATTAACCTTCGTAGCTACCATCTTCTACTGCTTGAGGATTTTTTGCGATACCTTGTTTTACAGCAACTTCAGCAACTGCTTTAGCAACAGCTGGAGCTACGCGAGGATCGAATACGGATGGCATTACGTTTTCTTCGTTCAATTCACTATCAGGAATCAAGTGAGCCAAAGCGTCAGCAGCAGCTAATTTCATTTCGTCAGTGATTTGAGACGCACGAACGTCGATAGCACCGCGGAATACGCCTGGGAATACTGCTACGTTGTTGATTTGGTTAGGAGCGTCAGAACGACCTGTACCAGCAACACGGATACCAGCAGCTTTCATATCAGCATATGTTGCTTCTGGATTAGGGTTAGCCATTGCAAATACGATTGCATCGTCAGCCAAGTTTTCCAAAATTTCTTTTGTGAAAGCACCTGCTGCAGATACACCAAGAAGAATATCAGCACCTTTAGCATTTTCAGCCAAATCGCCATGTTTTTCTTCAAGTTTAAGTAAATCGATTAATTCAGCTTGTAAAGAATCAAGACGTTTGTAGTCTTTATGCAATACGCCAGAGGATACCAACAATGTGATATCACGAGCACCTGCAAGGTACAACAAGCGAGCAATGTTTGCACCAGCAGCACCAGCACCGTTTACAACGATTTTAGCAGTAGCTAAATCTTTTTTAACTAAACGAAGAGCGCCTTTTACACCAGCTAAACATGCAATTGCAGTACCGTGTTGGTCATCATGGAATACAGGGATTTCTAACTCTGCTTTCAAACGATTTTCAACTTCATAGCATTTAGGAGAGGAAATATCTTCTAAATTAATACCAGCAAAGTTTTTTTGCAATAATTTTACTGTATTGATCAATGTATCAGCATCTTTTGTATCTACAACCAATGGAATGCAGTCTACATCACCGAATTTTTTGAACAATAAGGATTTACCTTCCATTACAGGCAATGCCGCAGCAGCGCCAATATCACCAAGACCAAGTACACGAGTACCGTCAGATACAACGGCAACCATGTTGGAACGGCAAGTTAATTCGAAGGATTCTGCTTCATTATCTTTAATACGCAAACATGGTTCTGCTACACCTGGTGTGTAAGCTACAGATAAATCATGAGCGTCTTTTAATTCATATTTAGTTCCTACAGTAAGGAAACCTTTTAATTCACGTTTTTTTTGTACAGCTAATTCACGTACGTCCATAACAATTCTCCTTTGTGGATACACTCGGACTCTTTAGAGTCGGTAATTTATACCTTTAACTAATTGTATTATACAAAATGCTAAATCATAATTCAAGTTTTTTCGATATAGTTTCTCGAAAATTTTAAAAATAACTATCATTAAGCTCCAGTATTAATAAAGTAAATTATAAAAAAGTAGATAAACCATATAAGGCTTATCTACTTCAAATCTATCTTCGTATTATACGATAAAAGCTATAACAACAATGTTATAAAAGCTGTCTTTAAGCTTTTACAGATGGCAAATTGCGTCCATAGAAGATTTCCATCATTTCTTGTTTTAATTGATGTTTAATTTGCTTGATTTCACGATCGCTCAACTCAGACTCAGTGATGCCAAAGAGATAATTATCTAAATCAAATTCTTTTAACATCATCTTTGTATGGAAAATATTTTCTTGATATACATTTACATCAATCATGTTGTACATATTGCGAGTTTTCGCACTAATGTAGTTTTGAATAGAATTGATGCGATGATCGATATAAATTTTCTTACCAGATACATCACGAGTAAAGCCACGTACATGATAATCCAAGGTAAGAATATCAGAGTCAAAACTTTGAATTAAGTAATTAAGTGCATTTAGCGGTGAGATTTGTCCACATGTAGACACTTCAATGTCGGCACGGAATGTACTAATCCCTTTGTGCGGATGGCTTTCAGGATAAGTATGTACAGTAAGATGCGATTTATCTAGATGCATAACTACATCTTCTTTTTCAATTTCCTCTTCAGAAATCAAAATCGTAACAGATGCGCCTTGTGGATCGTAATCTTGTTTCGCTACGTTAAGGATGTTAGCACCGATAATACGGCTGACTTCCGTCAAAATAGCTGTTAAACGATCTGCATTATATACTTCATCAATGTACTGAATGTATTGTTTTTTCTCTTCTTCCGTACGAGTATAACAAATATCATAAATATTAAAACTCAATGTCTTGGTGAGATTATTAAAACCATATAATTTTATTTTAGGCTTTGCTTTAACTGGTGTATCCATGATATGTCATAACCCTTTCCATGCATAGACTTACTATTCCTTTTGAAAGTTTCAAAACCGAAGCTTTCACCATATAACTAAACAATATCTTGTTTATACACAAACTCTACATCAAACTGTCCATTATCGTAGGTAACGATGGCAAAGGTACCACCGGAGCGATCACGAGCCAAAGAAATACTACCAGGATTTACAAATACCGCATCACGGGCACGAACCTCCCCATGATGATGGCTATGACCGGACACGATGAGTCGCGCACCCATGTCAGTTCCTAACTCAATCAGTTTTTGTATTCGATTATAATATGATACCTCATGACCATGAGTCATGTAAATATAGGTATCTTCAAGAGGAATCAATTGCTCTCGTGGTTCAAGCGGTTGCACACGATCGTTATTGCCACGCACCGCATAAACAGGAATATCCGTATGTTCCTGCATATAGCGTGCATCATCGCCAAAATCACCAGCATGAAGCCACATATCGATATCTTGATCGGCAGTAGCCTCCAATACGAGGTCGATATCCTCTAGATACCCATGAGTATCACTTAAAATGCCAATTCGTTTCATTGTATTTAATCTCTAATGCCACTATATTATATATTTATATGAACTATACCATATAGTTCAAAAATATCAAAGCTTGTTAATCAATTCACGTAGTGCACGGCCACGATGACTAATCGTTTCCTTCTCTTCTATACTAAGCTCTGCCATCGTCTTTTTAAACTCAGGCACATAGAAGTACGGATCATAGCCAAAGCCATTTTCCCCTTTTGGCTCATCTTGAACGAGTCCATCGCAATAGCCTTCAGCCGTCACTTCTCGACCATCAGGATATACAAGTGCTAAAGCGCATACATAATGACCTGTACGATTACTTTTCCCTTGTAGTTCACGAATTAACTTCTCGTTGTTTGCATTGTCATCACCATGGCGACCTGCATAACGCGCAGAATATACACCTGGTGCACCATTGAGGACATCAAGCGTAATGCCAGAGTCATCAGCAAGACATGGGCGATTCGTAGCCTTTGCATAGTAGCGAGCCTTCAACAAAGCATTTTCCATAAAGGTTGTACCAGTTTCCTCAGGCTCCTCAATGGAAATCACAGCTTTTACAGGTACACAATCGATAGATAAATGGGAGAAAGCCTCGGAGAACTCACGAATTTTTCCTTTATTGCCTGTAGCAAGTACAATTTGTTCCATCTTACACCTCCGGAACTGTAGGATACGCTTTACCTACTTTATCTGCTGTCGCACCAAGTACTTCACGTTGTTTAGCCATGAGCTCATCTGTAGCAGCCTCTGCTAAATCAAGTAAAGCGTTTAGCTCATCACGATTAAATGTACCATGTTCACCTGTACCTTGTACTTCAATCATATTGCCAGAACCTGTACGAACCACATTCATATCTACGATGGCTGCACTGTCCTCTTCATAACAAAGGTCCGTAATAGGACCTTCAGGACCAATCCCTACAGAGATGGCTGCACAGAAGTCAGTAATTGGAAATTTGCCTGCTCCGCCAAAGGTGAAGTCCACCGCATCAACGAGGGCTACAAAGGCACCCGTAATAGATGCTGTACGCGTACCGCCATCCGCTTGGATAACGTCGCAGTCGATAGTGATAGAACGTTCTCCTAATGCTTCAAGATCTACAACAGCACGCAATGCACGACCGATAAGACGTTGAATTTCTACAGTCCGTCCTGTTTGTTTTCCCTTTGCAGCCTCACGGCTCACGCGAGTTTGCGTAGAACGTGGCAATAATGAGTATTCCGCAGTTACCCATCCTTGCCCAGAACCTTTTAACCAGCGTGGCACAGAATCCTCAACAGTAGCCGTACAGATAACTTTGGTCTTACCGCACTCAATAAGTACAGATCCTTCTGCATACTCTGTAAAATTCCGTGTTATTTTAATAGGTCGCAATTGACCCGCTGTTCTATTATCGCTGCGCATAGGAACCTCACCATTCTAAAAGTAAATATTAGAACGCCCCTTACACAAAGGGGCGTTATTTCTTATATTATATCATATTTTTTCTATTTTTCAGTATTACAAATCATATTGTACTTTGCGATTCTAAGATGATAACTGGCGTTATCATTTACGGAGATTAACATTATAGTTCATATTGTCCGTCACCAAGTGGATCTACCACAACGTAACGGCTTGCTCCCCCTTCTACTTTGGCTCGTTTTGCTTCTACAATAGCATCTTTACGCGTCCCTTCATCTGCTTGCCAAGGTATAAACATAGCATATACACTTTGCGGCCCATACGGTCCGTATTGTCCTCGAGAGAACACGCTATGCCAGCCTACCTTGTTTTTATACATGCGCACCTTTTCAAGGCGCTCCTCTTGTACGCCTGTTTCATCGTAGTACACGTTATAATGATTAGACCAAACATCCCCTGCACCTACGCGCTCGTCTTCGGCCATCTTATGACGGTTAGCCCATTGTATCTTCCACTTAGCGATTAAATCATCTATGTAACTAGTTACATTTTGACTCTGTTTGTATTTAACAGGATCAAAGGCAGGTTCTACGACTTTGCTGTAATCGAGGCCTGCCATGGATAAAATGATACCCGTATTTACATATGGCAACGCTTCTTGTACGGAATAGCCTCCTTCAAGTACAGCTATATCTGCTTGTAACAAATCGACTAATTCCGCATAGCCCTTCGCAGTTACCTGCATATTAGCCAACGGATCACTAAAGTGATTATCTTGTCCTGCCGAGTTAATGACGATATCTGGATTAAACTCTTCAAGAATAGGCAATACCAGCTCACGCATGACCTTCATCAAGCCTTCGTCACCTGTGCCCGGAGGCAGCGGAATATCTATATTACCACCGATAGCCTGAGGACCTCCAAATTCATCCATAAAACCTGTTCCTGGATAGAGGGTTCGTCCATCTTGGTGAAAGCTAATATATAAGGTATCTGGATCGTGGTAAAACACATCTTGAGTGCCATCACCGTGATGTACATCAGTATCTACTACGGCAACGCGTTTGAGCCCATAGGTTTGGCGCATGTGTTGAATCATAACGGCTTCAATATTAATCGTACAGAAGCCACGAATACCATGAACCATAGCCATTGCGTGGTGACCTGGTGGTCTTACTAACGCAAAAGCACGGTCTACTTCACCGCGCATGACTGCATCAGCTGCCGCAATAGCACCTCCAGCAGATACCCGATGAGCTTCAGTCACCCAAGACTCTAAATCTGGAGCACCAACGTGAACCCGCTCTATTGTATCCCAATCAGCTACTATGGGATTATATTCTCTAATATTCGGTATATCTAACAGACCTTCCTCTACGATTTGATCACGCGTATAAAGTAAACGCTCTTGTCGTTCAGGATGTGTTTCAGAAATTTTCCAGTCAAACGCAGGGAAAAAGACAAGACCTAAACTGTGATGATATTTAGCTTTATCAATAGTAGAGCTCGTAGCCTCATTCTGTTTAGTATCCATATTTAGAATACCATGACGCTCTCGATAGGATAGTCCTTTATTCCACATAGTGTTTCACCCCCGCCGCCAGTTGTACTTTCACAGTAATTAAACGCTCCATAGATTGCCAGCCTTCTACTACAGGGAAATCCTCAATGCTAATGACCTCTATCTCTTGCGCCGTATCTAAACCTAAACG
>CAKQBP010000042.1 GCA_934216375.1 uncultured Veillonella sp. | reverse complement strand
TCGTATTAGTCATAGATGCTGTAGCATTTACATCAATCATAGATAGAAGAGCTGAAATAATTTGGTCTAGAGAAATGAATTTAGCGCCAAACTGTAAAGCTGTTACTAATGAAATACAGAGGATTAGACAGAGTACAAATACTTTTACCGAAGTCTGCATAAAATCTCCTTATTCTATTTTTTATTTAGGTAGTTTAAGTCTTATCTAAGTATAGAGAATTTTCAATATATATACAATATTAATACCTGTATAGGTATTATAAGTGTGAAGATTCATTAAATTATAAATAGCAAAATCTTATGTTAGCTTTATTCATTTTTATAAGTTCATTGTTATTTTGATATATGAAAAATTTATTATAATAGCTATAATAGAACTATATGTACAGAAGTACGTTTAGGAGGTGTTAGTTTGATACAAGATTTATTATCTGAGGATAATGTATCCTTTCATTATCCCGCTGAGACGTGGGAGGATGTTATTCGTCATGGTGGTCAACTGATGGTTGATGCGGGCTTTACGGAGCCATCTTATACAGAGGCTATGGTTGAAGTAGTTCGTGAAATGGGGCCATATATCGTATTGGCTCCAGGTCTTGCTATGCCACATGCTCGCCCAGAACATGGTGCAAAGCGTGTAGGGACAGCTTTAGTGACATTGGAAAAACCATTGAATTTTGGCAGTCCTGATAATGACCCTGTATCTGTTGCATTATTCTTATGTGCTCCCAATAAAGATGAGCATATTCAATTGTTAACAGATATTGCCACTTTATTTGAGGATGAAGAATTCTTAGATGCGGCCGTTGACTTTGAAAGTATTGACGACGTACAAGCATTCTTGGCAGAGCATTTAGACGAGCAATAAACATTTAGAAGGAGGCAAGTATGATTTCTGTATTAACTGTATGTGGTAATGGTATTGGTTCTAGCTTGATGTTAAAAATGAAAATTGAAGAAATTTGTGCTGAAAATGGTATCGATGCACAAGTTGAATCTATCGATTTTAACGCGGCTCAAGGTCGTAAGGCAGACCTCATCGTAACTGTGAAAGAGTTGGCTGAACAATTTGACGATAAAAATGTTGCTATTGTTCGCAGCTATATTAATAAAAAGAAGATTACAGAAGATGTTCTTGAAGCATTAAAACAAGCTGCTCAATAATATGTAACAATTATATAGGAGGTAGTGCCATGGAAATGGTATTAGAGTTCTTGCGTGATGTGCTGTCTCAACCGGCACTTTTGATTGGTATTATGTCATGTATAGGCTTGATCGCCTTGAAACGTCCGTTTCATAAAATAATGACGGGCACATTAAAACCTATTCTCGGGTATTTAATGTTAGCTGCAGGTGCGGGTGTTATCGTTAGCAATCTTGACCCTTTGGGGAAAATGATTGAACATGGATTCCATATTACTGGTGTAGTGCCAAATAATGAAGCTATTGTAGCTGTTGCACAAAAGGTACTTGGCGTTGAAACAATGTCTATTCTTGTTGTAGGCTTATTGATGAACTTATGTATTGCACGTTTCACCAAGTTTAAATATGTATTTTTAACAGGTCATCACAGCTTATTTATGGCATGCCTTATGTCTGCCGTACTTGGTACAGCAGGGTTATCTGGTATGGAACTCATACTTGTAGGTGGTTTCTTAATGGGTGCTTGGTCTGCTATTTCTCCAGCTATTGGTCAAAGTTATACATCTAAAGTGACAGATGGTGATGAAATTGCCATTGGCCATTTTGGTAGTTTAGGCTACTATTTATCAGCTTGGGTTGCCAAATATGTTGGGAAAGCTGAAGATAGTACAGAAGATATTGAAATACCAGAAAAATTGGGCTTTTTACGGGACTCAACATTATCTACCGCATTGACTATGATTGTATTCTATTTAATTGCGGCTTTTGCGGCAGGTTCCGAGTTTGTAGCCACTTTATCCGGAGATATGAGCCCATATTTATACGCTGTTATGAGTGCTATGAACTTTGCTGTTGGTGTAACAATCGTATACTCTGGTGTACGAATGATCTTAGGTGATTTAATCCCTGCATTCCAAGGCATTGCTACAAAAATTATCCCTAATGCAATTCCAGCTGTAGATTGTGCCGTATTCTTCACCTATGCTCCAACTGCAGTGGTATTAGGATTCCTTAGTTCCTTTATCGGTGGTATTATCGGTATGCTTATCCTTGGTGCTGTAGGTGGCGTTTTAATTATTCCTGGTCTTGTACCGCACTTCTTCTGTGGTGCCACTGCAGGTATTTATGGCAATGCTACTGGTGGCCGTCGTGGTGCAGCAGTAGGTGCTTTCCTAAATGGTTTGGCTATTACATTCTTGCCAGCTTTGGCGTTGCCAGTTCTTGGTCAATTAGGCTTCCAAAATACAACCTTTGGTGATGCAGACTTTGCAGTAATGGGTCTTGTATTAGGTAATGCATATGAATGGGTAGGTATGGCTGGTATTTATGGCATTGTAGCTATTGCTGCTTTAGTACTTATTATTCCTAACTTTATTAAAACAAAAAGTAAAGTTATTAATTATGTAGAAGAGGATTAATGAAGACAACTGAGCAACATCGTAATGTAGTTGTTCGATATGTATTCCTGACTATTGGGGCCATAAGTTTTGCCCTTGGTACAGCAGGTATCGTACTACCACTATTGCCAACAGTTCCTTTTTATATGCTAACGTTATTTTGTTTGGCTCGTGGATCTGAACGACTCCATAAAATATTTTTGGCGTCTAGTTTATATCAAAAGACTGTTGCTGCTTATGAACGCGATAAAGCGTTGACATTGCGGACAAAGTTGTCCATTCTCATATCCGTTAGTGCCATAATGACAATTGGTGCCTATTTTAGTCAAGATATGCCTATTGCTCTTATTGTTATGGGCATTATATGGGTCGCTCATATCATAGCATTAGCTTTTATTATAAAAACAAAAAAATAGGAATTTATATCCGTAGTTTTGAATATAGCCTCATGAATTAAATTCTTACAGTTTAATTCATGAGGCTTATTTTATAGTACCCAGCACAACTTCTAGCGATGATTGTAATTGTTTCATATTACTACAATGAGCTAACTTATATTTTTGAAAGTAAAATGAATTATTACTATTTAAAAGTTGACAATGACTATCAATAAGTATACTATAATATAATATTATTAATTTATGTTTATGGTATTTGTGTATATGGTGATAGTATGAATCCACATAATCATGCGGCTTCACATGCTGGAACATCTATGTCAAGGTATATGGTGTTTGACGGTATCGATCTAATGTTTCTAGATGTGAAGCAAGAGACGATTCAATTTTATGCTAAATCACATACCAAGACGTTTGCTATAAATCACTGTGAAGAGGGGCGCATAGAGTGCAAGTTTTCATCTGGTGAGTATTTATATATGGGGCCAGGGGATATGTCCTTAGGATGGCATATACGCTCTGATTATCAACATGAAAATTACTTTCCTACAAAATTATTTAAAGGAATTGTATTATTAGTAGATGTTGAAAAAGCTCAACCCGTATTAGATGCACTTGTTAGTGATTCTCGAATTGATTTGACTGAGTTGGCCAATCGGTTTTGTGAGCATTCTGATTTTGGTATGATGATGGAAGAAACGGAAACTGTTCGTCACATTTTTTCCAGTTTATATAATGTGCCAGATCAAATAAAAGAGCACTATTTTAAATTAAAAGTGATTGAAATCTTTTTATTATTATCTGTTATCTCTACAGCCAATCCTGAAAAGAGAAGTACCTATAGAAAGCAACAGGTAGATATTGTAAAAGCTGTAAGTGAATATGTATCGACACAGTTTATGAAGCGTATTACTATTGACTCCTTGTCTGAACAGTTTGATATTCCTACATCTACCCTGAAACGTTGCTTTAAAGGTGTATTTGGTACAACTATACATCAGTATCTAAAAGAATGTCGTATTAATGCGGCAAAGCGATTGCTTCAGGACTCAGATCAGTCTATTTTAGAAATCGCTAATGCGGTAGGGTATGAGAATGGTAGTAAGTTTACTAGTGCATTTAAAGAGGCTACTGGTGTAACGCCAAGTGCTTATCGTAAGGTCTAAATAATTTGGACCTTATATTATCCTAGCTAAAAATTTTTGTGCTTTAGGCTAGGTTTGATAGTCTATGAAAATTAAATATTGTCCTAAACGTATATTTTTGGTCTATTCGGAGTAGATATGTATAATACACTTTGCTACTATTAAACCTGTAAATGATTTTCAATGTCATTTGGTTGTAGTGGTAAAGTGTATTTTTATATGCATGGTTAAATATATGTGTGGAGGAAATTTAATGAATAGGAGTTGGGTGCGGGCAAGGAGATATGTCATACTATCCTGTGCAGTAGCGTGCTGGTTACAAATGCCGGTGGTTATGGCGGACAATGCGACTGTAACAACCGATGTGGTTCATGTTCGCGGTACATGGGCTGAAGAGCAGGCAAAACAAGAGTCTCAGCAGACGACGATTATCACGAAGAAGGATATTGTCAAAAAGCAGGCAAAATCCGTAGAAGATATTGTATTTTCCGAAACTGGCGTATCTAGAACCGTCGATTCGATGGGGCGTGTCGGCGTATCTATCCGTGGAGCGGATCCTCGTCATACCTTGATTCTTGTGGATGGACAGCCTGTGATGGGCGACCTTGCCAAATATCAAGGTGCTGGTGATGAATTACAACGTCTCGGTACAGAAAATGTGGAACGTATAGAAATTATCCAAGGTGCAGCCAGTGCTAAATACGGATCCGATGCCATCGGTGGTGTTATCAATGTTATTACCAATAAACCGCGTAAAACCGCTGGCCTTCAGTTTAATGCGGAAGGTCGTAGAACTAAAGGCGACGGTGATATCGTACCGTTTTCCAATTTCTTTATGCGCGCTGATTCTGGCTCATTAGGTAAGTTAAAAGTTAATATTCACGGTAGTAAACGTGATATTATGCCTATTTATGCTAGCGAGCGGCGTCGTATCAGCGCTATGACCAATGATGAAGACCACGGGTTTTTAAAGAATTCCCTACGATATTACGGTACAAATTCCAATATAGGTTTGGCCGCTACGTATGATATTAATGATAAACAGTCTTTGGGAGTCCGTATTGATAGGTATAATGAAGACTTGGAACGATATGTAAAGCGCAGTACTTCCTATTTGGAACCTCAGGTTCATTACAAACGGGATTTAGATAGGAATAATCTTAATTTGACGTATACTGGTCAGGACAATAAGAGTTCGTGGAAAGTGGAACTGAATTATACGCGGACCAAAGAAGATGATGTAACATTAACTAGTGACTATGGGAACAGTACCTATGAAGGAAAAAATACATTAAACTATGTGGATAATGTAGATCATCGTCAATGGAGCATAACACTCGGGGCTGATACACAAGTCAATAAGAAACATCTCTTGTCTTATGGCATGGGGTTTATACGGGAGACAGGCGAAGGTAGCAGACTAAAAAATGCGCCTCATACTTATAAACGGCATATCGATCCCTGGGATTACGATAAAAGTCTGGCGGTAAAAAACGGTGTTCCTTCATCCACAATTTATGACCATTCTTTCAGAAAAAACGAGGCCGGTGTAGAGCAGTGGAATAAGGAGAAGGAGTGGTATAACGGAGATAAAAGCAAGCCAAATACATTGCCGGAATTTACTTACGAAGAATATCTTCAATATTTGGATCCTCAAGCGGGAATTGATTCAGCGGCCGCAATGGGGCTTGTGGACGGCCCCGTGACGGAGCGTACGCTGAAAAAACGGAATCCTGAAGCTTATGCGCGATATCAGCAGTTTGCTAAACGTTTATTAGCGGAGAATAAAGAATTTATTGAAGACTATCATTTTAATAAGGAGGGCCGAAAAGATGAAAACGGTAAGTATTATCCAGCACTTTATGATGCCTATTTACCGAGCTTTTACTATGGCGCCGTACCGGATTTTGATTCTACGAAGTTGAAATTAAACGGAGCTTATTTTAAAGAAGAATATTTAAAACGCGTTAATCAACAGACCGCAGGACGTGCGGAGATCAAGAAACAGAATTTCTTTATTCAGGATACGTGGCAGGTTAATAAAAATACTACTTTATCACCAATTATAAGACTGGATCATAGTGATTTATTCGGCTCTAACTGGTCTTTTAATTTCGGCATGACTCACAATGTACATGGAAATGTACACCGCAGATTAAAGGCTAATGTGGGTACCAGTTATACGGAACCTGGTATGGGCGAGCTGTATTATAACTGGGAAATGTATGGTCCGAATATTACAAATGCCACAATCGGTGGCGGTGAAGCCCGATTAGGTTGGTATTGGGTCGGAAATCCGAACCTTAAACCAGAGAAATCCATGAATTTCGACCTCTCTTTGGAAGGGGAAAATAAAAATACCTATGGTAAAGTAACCGTATTCCATAATAATATTCGGAATTATATGTCGATTTACAATACGGGATATTTGATGGATTTTTATCCTCAGTATGATGAATCTACCACATATGGAGCGGCGAAATTTGCTCATGCACCAGATATGATTTACAGTTTCCGTAATATCGGCAAGGCCCAAATTACGGGACTTCAATTTGAAGTTAAACAAACTTTGAATAAACACTGGAAGGCCCGTTTGGGATATACGTATTTACGAGCGCTTAATAAGAGCGATAAAGATATGCCTCGTGAATTACTGGATAAACCTCGTCATAAAGTGGATATCGGTGTGGATTTTGAGGATAAGGCTAGCGGATGGAGCGGTAGTCTGTGGGGCGATTATTATATTCATATGCTGGATAGTAACTCCTTGTCTGGTGGCGGTAATTATATGGTATCTTATATTGATCCTAATAATTCCGATCGTTCCGTTATCAGATATAATTTGAATAATAGAAAAACCGCCGATATGTATGAACATAAAACTTACGGCATATGGAATTTGATGATTCAAAAGAAGATTGATAAGGATTCGCGAATCTATTTCGGTATTGATAATCTCTTTAATCATCGTGATGATGATCGGGCTTTATCGGCTCGAGTATATCGTATCGGATTAAATATGAAATTCGGTTTCGGTTCAGGTGAAAGTAAAACGAAACTTACGAAGGAGCAGTTTGAATCGTTACCTCCGGTTATGCTGCAGGATTTTATTACGCGTCCTTTCGATACAGACAGAAAACGAGGTATGGAACTTGTAGGTGATTATCGTGTACGTAATGACAGTCATCTTGGATCCGATCGTCCTGCTACGCGGGTGACGACTACAAGTTACGTGTCCGACGAGGCCGCAAAGAATCTGGCGGACCGCAAGGAACATGGCTTGAATCAACGTATACGTGTCGGTGTCGATGCTCGTATTAACGATAATACGAATGTACGTGTTGTGGGTAGTGCTTCTGGCCAAGCTGGTGTAGATAGCAGTCATGAAACAGAAGGCTCTAAAGGTTTTAATCATCAACGTCTCGAAGAACTAGATGTAACACATCACGGTTCTAAATGGGATCATAGTGTTGGTCGTATTACTGAATCTATGGGGGTTACAGGTTATTGGTTTAATAAAGAATATGACGGCCTTCGTAGTGTTTGGACGAATAAGAATACTCAAGTCCGTATCGGTGTAGGGACCTTTAAACATAGTACGGGAATTAGCGACAGTGCTTATACTCATGCTATTTATACGCATTTTAAACGGGTTCCAACGGTGGAGGAATTCTTAGGTGTTACTATGGATTCGGACGGTGCCAATAAGGAACTCATCGTACCAAACGCAGGGAATACTATTAATTTCTACCAGCAATTAAAAGCCTTGCGCGATAAGGAAGGCATCTTAGATGCGGAGGTAGGTACATTAAAGAAGAAAATCGACGATATGACTTCCGATATCTGGTCTAAAGAATTTATTGACGGCATGTCCGCGGATCAACTGGCTCCATTAAAAGCGGAGTTGGCAAAGTTGGAAGCATCTTTGCCGGATGTGGAAGCTCGTGTGGCGAAAGAACGGGAACCGTTGCGAGCTGCGCAGTTTGATGTGTTGCGCCGGATGCAGGAAATCGCGGTGAAAGCTTATGGTGCGGATGCGGCTAAACAGACTGTATCGATTAAGATGCCGGATGTGTCAGTAACGTATTCTTATAAATCGCGATACTATGATGAAGATGATGAACAATGGTATGAAGACGAACGTACTTTCACTCAGAAAATCGCACCGGGAACTATTGGGCTTGATAAGAAAAACCCATTGTTTGAAATGAAGTTGAGTGATACCTCTGTTCTTGCTAATGGAGGAAAACCGTTTATTTCAAATTGGTACAATCAGAATAAGGCGGCTATCGTAGAGGCGTATCGTGCCAAGGCGAAAGATATAGCAACCTATAGTTTCGGTAATAATTCATATACGATGAAATTTGAAGATAATGCCTTTGATGGGCTGGACGAGTCTATTTATAAGGCAAATGTCGTTGATATTAACGACTCCGGCACGTCCGGTCTTATTAACGTAAAAGGAAGTGCCTATTATCCTTCTATGATAGCTTCGTACTTTAATAGCTTGGCTCGAATGCTTGAAAAAGCGGACGGCAACAGTCGTTTGCCGAGAGAGGCGTTAGGAAAATATACAGGTGCTGTTATTCCTTCAATAGGTGTCGTATTGGAGCGGGATACAATTCCACCAATTGAAAAGGCTGCCTATGTTCAAGTTAAACATATGGTAACACCTCGACTTGGCTTAGCTGCATGGTACTTGCGCTCCTTTGGCGGTAGTGACTATCGCTTCTATACGGCGAATGGTAATGCTACAGAAGCGCATGAATTTAACAATATGGCTAATATTTTCGGTGTTGGAGCTAAGTATCAATTAAATCATAATGTAAGTATTTCCTTCGACTATGGACAAAACCGTAGTGACTTTGGTCGCTTCATGAATGGCAATACTCATTATGAACATAAGGCTGGATCTGCTCAATTCGATATCAAGGGTCGTGATATAGGTGGTGTACCTCATTTCTGGGCATTGCGCTTTGATGTTGGTCGTGCCGATATGAATAAACCTGGCTCTTGGAATGCCTATGTGGACTATAAATACTTTGCTCATGGTTCATTCCTCGGTGGTAATGGCACAGGTGCTGTTCCTGATCGTTATCTCGATGGTATTCGCAGCTTCACATTTGGTGCAGGCTATGTTCCACGCAAGGATTTACTC
>CAKQBP010000041.1 GCA_934216375.1 uncultured Veillonella sp. | reverse complement strand
AATACGCAGGTCAGTTGCATGAAACGGGCCTGCGCCCTTATAGCCAATATATCTATTTTGATAAAGAAAAAGGTCATTATATTTGGCGCCTTTCTGCTGTAACAGCAGAGGCTGTTGAGCGTATATTACGACCAGCACTAGATATGCCTGAAAAGATTTTTTTGAAACAAAAACGAGGGCATATTTACATTCAAGATAGAACCATTTTAGAGGAAACCTCCTATGAAGCATTAATGGCTAAGTTTTGGAGTGGTGAAGCAGAATATACACAAGCGAAATTGAGGTGCGTGACCACAACAAGCTTTAAGGTAGACCAACAATATACAATATTCCCTGAAGCATTTCGTATCTATCGCTATTTGTTGCGCCAATGGAACCAGTTCACTACATTTGAAATGATAGATTCCGATGATTTATTAGCTGCGCTTGAATCGGCAGCTTTCATTCGCGACTATAATTTGCGTATGGGCATGTATGGTTTAGAAGGGGTTAAAATCCGTGGTTTCCGTGGAGAGATTGTTATGCAATTTAAGCGAAATTTAGTGATGCAACGCATCTTATCTCTATTGACCTACTATAGCCAATTCACAGGGCTCGGAATTAAGACCGCATTAGGCATGGGTGGCGTACAAAGTGAGGTAGTACAATGAGAATTCTTTATACCCCCGTAGGGGATACAGATCCTATTCGTGGTTGCTATGATGGAGGGATGCTTCATATCGTAAGGCATTATAACCCTGATATGGCAGTCCTCGTATTGAGTAAGGATATGGAGCAAAAGGAAGCATCTGACAGTCGATTTTCTAAGGCTTTAAAACATGTGAAAGCTGATTTAGATATTAAGCTTGTATACACAGGTCTTGAAGATGTACATCGCATTGATACTTTACAACCGTTTGTTGACCATTTCTATGAGCTGCTTTCAGAGTATCCTGATGCAGAGATATTGATTAACTTAAGCTCTGGTACCCCTCAAATGAAGTTAATTATGTCTTATCTTAGCGTGGAACATGATGCGGTACGAGGTATACAAGTTGATAGTCCTCAAGGTAGTTCTAATCGTTCTGAGCCAGCAGTTAATGATGACGAAGATATTGAAATCGTTATTGAAAATAACTTTGATGATCAAGAAGACACTGAAAATCGATGCTATGAACCTCAGATGGGATATATTAAGCGTAACAATCTTAAACAATCTCTCCATACTCTTATTAATAGCTATAAATATAAAGAGGCTATAAGTCTTTATCATGGCTATAAAAGAACCTTTAAAGATGGTGTTGTTATTGATGTATTACCATTCTTAGAACATGCTCAATTGCGATTGGGTTTAGATTATGATGGTGCTTTAGAAAAGTCTCGTAAAGTAGGCCCTATAAACTTATCTTCTATATTTACCGATAAGGTGCTACGCAAGTTGCATGAGTTTTTAATGCTTATGGAAGTGCGATTAAAACAAGGTCAAATTGAGGATTTTATTTTAAAAACTACTCCATTTATGTATGAGTTGATGCGTTATTACTTCACTAAAGAGTTCCGTGTAAACTGGCGCCAAGTTGAGAAAAAAACATCTAAGGGAGTGCGCCTTGACATGGTAGCGTTTAAAAATCAGTATCCTAAACTTTATGAATCATGGCATGGGAACTCTGATACTCCATATCTACAAGAACTTCAAGTATCTTTTTATCATATGTTACATATGTTAGAAGACTATGATACAGTTGACAGATCTTTATTGAAGCAATTAAAAGAGATACGTAGAATTGAGAAAAAAATTCGTAATAAAATGGCTCATGAGATTGTTGTATTTACAGAACAAGATATTTGTAGTGCTGCAGATATTCAATCATTACAATCTTTCTTACATCAGATTAAGGATGTCTTCTTTATTATTACTGGACAAGAAAAACAGAATAAACTAATTTACGATACCATCAATACATATGTGTTAGAACAAATTCAATAGTGTGAAAACGCATTAAACTGAATAATTTTATAGATTATCATCTTTAGACCCAAAATTGATTCCTTAGCGTATTCATTTGTATAAAAGGAGGCGACTATATGTCATCCTTATATGTTACAGAAGCAGGATCGTTTATCAAGCGTGACGGTGGTCATGTTGTAGTTGGTCGTAATAATGAGGTATTGTTCGAGGTTCCTTTAGAGCGAATTGAAGATATTACTGTCTTTGACTCAGTATCTATAACAAGCTCATTGGTAACTGATTTTATTGAACGTGGCGTACCTATTACATGGCTATCTGGTTATGGAAAGTATTTTGGTACTATAATCAATACTAATACTATTGACATTAACAAACATAAGAAGCAATTTGATTTGTTAGATGATAATGCATTTAGAGTGGCTATGTCACGTAAAATTATTCGGGCGAAGGTACGTAATCAGCTGACTATTCTTCGCCGCTACGCACGCAACTTGGAAGAGGATATTAATATAGATGTACAGATTGCGAATATTAAATCTGTACGTAGCCATATTGGTGAATGTATGCGTGTATCTGAACTCATGGGCTATGAAGGACTGATAAGTCGTCTTTATTTTGAAGCACTAGGTAAAATTGTGCCATCTGCTTTTGCTTTTACAAAACGTACGAAACAACCACCTCGAGATCCGTTTAATGCTATGCTCGGATTAGGATACAGTATGTTGTTCAATGAAATCTTGGCAGGTGTAATTAATGCAGGTCTACATCCATTTGTAGGCGTTATGCATAGCCTAGCTAAAGGTCATCCAGCCCTCGCATCTGACTTAATTGAAGAATGGCGGGCGCCAATTATAGATTCTATGGTGCTATCTATGGTGAGCCGTAATATGGTAGATTTATCCGAATTTGATAATTCTGATAAAGGTTGCTACCTGACAGCAGAGGGACGTAAGGCATTTTTAATGGCCTATAATAAGAAAATTCGTTCTGAAAATCAATATATTGATGATTGTAAAAGCTATCGTGAATCTATCTATAAACAGTGTAAGCAATTTGCTAGTGCAATTATACACGAAGATGTAGATTTGTATACGCCATTGGAGATTCACTGATATGAAAAAGTTTATCGTCCTAGTTATCTATGATGTGGTGGATAACAAAACGCGTAACCGTCTTGTTAAATGCTTGGAACGTTATGGTGTTCGTGTCCAAAAGTCTGCGTTTGAAGCTTTGCTTAATAGGAAGCAATATGATGCTATGATGCGGCGAGCTAGTAAGATGATTAATCCTATAGAGGACTCCTTACGAGTCTATGTCCTTGATGATATTATAAATATCTATACTTGGGGTATTGGAGAACGTAAGGAACAAGACTGCATCGTACTTTAAATATAAACAGTTACTCTCGATTAATACTGTTACTATGTAGAGGTGTAATTAACAATAATAGAATCATTAATATTGGTAAAAGTATTTCAGGGTTTGATGTTTTGTATTGATGATTCTATTATTGTAGTATCTATTTCCCTATATGATATAATGGGTCTAGAATTTAACTCCTGAGAAATTAAATCTGTGCCGTTGTTATAATGGTGCGGTTTAACAGTGTTATTTTAGTTTGCTAAAGTGCTTTTTAGGATCAATTTGTAATCTCCGCCGTTTTTTGTGTTTTGGAACCAGTAAATATCTGCTGTTCCAAAGACGGGGTTAAATTAAATAAACCCCATTAGGGGACGGAAACTTTCCCTTTCAGGTGGTAAATCAATACATGTGTATCGACTTGTTAAATTAAATAAACCCCATTAGGGGACGGAAACTAAATATTAGCTAACAAATATTAACTAATTCAAATATATCAGGTTAAATTAAATAAACCCCATTAGGGGACGGAAACGTGATGTTCCTTTTTTAAGGAATATAGAGCCATTCGCTTTTGTTAAATTAAATAAACCCCATTAGGGGACGGAAACTAGTGAAAAGTTTAGAAGAAGTTTAGCGGACTTGGTGTAGAAGTGTTAAATTAAATAATCCCCTGGTGGGGATGGAAACTCTTGTTTGATTTCATTGTTAATATCAATGCTGCCTTTTAAGTTAAATAAAATAATCTCCGTTAGGGGACGGAAACTCGAGCATACTTTCTAAGATAATACCTGCTGGCTCATTGGTGATGTTAAATTAAATAATCCCCATTAGGGGACGGAAACGTGATCCAACGTGAATTTTAATTCTATGACAATTCCAACATAGTTAAATTAAACAATCCCCAATGGGGTCAAAAAAAGCACTATCTTATTATTTCTAGATAGTGCTTTTTCTTATTTTATATAAACATTAATTTTTTTATGGCTGCCATTTCGAGTACCCAAATCCCATCATAATAATGCTTACCACGAGTATGCTGTTACCAAGGGTAATAACGCTTTCACTTGTGGCTAGACAGGTGATAAAGGATCCGATGCCCATAATGATTGTGCCTAGTATAGCGGATAGTTTATGAATTGCCATGATAATCACCCTTTGCTTTCACCAACAACATTAGGTTTAACAATATACGTAATGAGTGCGTACAGTAGGGCACCGATTACAATCCCGTTCAGCGAAGCTAGTCCGAATGGTATGAATTTAACACAGACTAATGCGATGACCCATGTAATCCATGGAACTAGATTCCATTTTTTGAAAGTCGCTTTGTTGTAATCGATATATTTTCCGCGATGAACCAGGTAAAAGTCTGCTAAGATAATACCGCATAGTGGCGGAACGATGATGCCTAGTGTACTTAAGAATACAAAGAGGGAGTCGATTTTATATGGTTGTGTCATTGTTGCTAATGCAGAGATAGCAATGAGCACGGCTAGCATAATATTTCTGTTTAGTTTGAAAGAATTTGCTAGGTTCAATGATGTGGAATAGAGGTTCGCACCATTTGTGGTAAAGATGTTTGTAGTCAACAATAGTAAGCTTGGGAACACGAGACCAAAGCTTAATAGTACGTTGATTAAGTCGCCATCATTCATAGCAACGCCTGCGATAGCACCGCAGCTGATCATCAACGTATTGCCGCCCAATAGACCGATTGTGCTCGCTGTAATAACATCTTTCTTGCTTTTACCATAGCGCATAATATCGGCGATACATGTGGCAGTAGATAGAATCCACGTACCGATAACGATGGTAATACCTGACAGTAAATCGATAGGTTGCAATGGCACATAGTTAAATAGTTCTTGCCAGCCACCGATTGTTTGAACCGAGCGAGCCGCTGTTCCTAGTGAAAGGAATACGATAGATGGAATCGCAATATAGCCGAATACGGCAAGTGATTTAATACCGAGAATTGCAAAGATACCCATGATAACGGCGCTGAGCATCATAGCAATGATTTCGCCTGTGTAGGAAAGGTTGAATACTTGAGCAATAAAATGTCCGTATAAAGCCGCTTGAATCGTGTACCAACCTAGATTGACGATAGGTACGAAGAGAGAGGCAATTCTAGATCCTTCCTGACCGAAGCTGTATCTCGTCAAAAGGGCAAAGGTAAGGCCTGTTTTATAGGCGATTACACTTACTAGCCCTGCGATGATACATAAGAAAATATTCCCTAGAATCATGGCTAATAATAATTCGTTGAAAGTTAGCCCTGCAGCTAACCCGCCACCAGCCATCATACTAGTAACAAGAAAAACGAATCCAGTCCAAACGATGGTGAGAGAAAAGCAGGATTTCCTTGCCCCTAACGGGACAGGCTCTCTAGAGTACTCATTATCTGTGTTCGTAGCAACTGGTTCAACAAACTCTAATTTCTCCTTACTCATACATCTATACTCCTTTACGTAATAAAAAAGCTACCATGATGCGTTTTAAGATTTATATAAGCATGGTAGTAAAGACCTATTATGTAGTGTAAATATAGTGAATTTTTCTAATAAAGGATAGATATTTAATTTGTCATAAACGAATGGTATTTGTCTTCATTAAAACATACGTAGAATGAATATTCAACATGTATACTATACATATTAAGCAATGTTGAGAATGAGACATATTCTATATTTTAATAGTGATATAGATATTCGGTATCTTGTTAAAAGAATAAAGGCAGTACTATTATATTTTATATTAGTACTGCCTTTTGGTTTGTTTCAATTATTGTATTAGTGCTAAAGTATTCTGTTGTCTTGATATTATACAAATATTTTCATGATAACCATGGAAATCAATGCATTTACCACGCTGATCGTCATAAGCATTGGCCAATACTTTTTAGGTACTTCAACTACACCTAGTAATCGGCCCATGTATTGGATTTGGGAGCCCATTAAGAGTAGAGCTGGAGCCAAAATAGTCACTTGTATCATATCAATCGTATTGTTAGAAAGTAAGTTAACTGCAACGCCGATACCAGCAGAGTAGGATAACCAAGCTGTTAACAAGATTGTTACACTTTCACCTGGAAGACCAAATAAAGCCATTGCAGGAGCAAATAGGTTACCTAAAAATGCCATGATGCCTAAGATACGTAATAGCTCGGCAAGTGTATATGCCATCAATACGTTTGGTAATAAGTTTTGAGTGGCTAGCGTAAAGCCTTTTCGTGCACCACGAATAAATATATCAAATGGATTATTTGTTTCTTTATTGTTGCTCATCTTTGAAATCTCCCTTGAATACTGTATTAAGTGCGATTCGACATACGGCACCACCGAAGAACTTCATAACAAATACTACGATGAGTGGAAGGATAATTGGTACTGTTAAGTACGCAAAAATAGCAGATCCAATGGCTACGTAGTTGTTAATCATGCCCGCACCGCTATACTGCCATGCCGTCATGATTGTTAATTCTTTACGGTTAACTAGATTGTTGTCGTAAAGGTCTTTGGTAATCGCTGCACCTGCATCTGTACTTTGTAAGTCCGTAATCATTGCAAGGCCAGTTAATCCAGGGATACCTAAAATAGGTTTCAATAATGGAGTCATTAATTTATGGGCTGCACGGATTGCACCGTAATGTTCTAAAATCTCAAGTACACCCAATGCCAACATAACTGTTGGTGTTAAGCCCAAGGCAAAGAGGAAGCCTGCGCGAGCGCTGACGCCACCTTCCCCAATAAAGGTGTTTTTTGCAGGGTTAACCATGGTACCAAATTTACCAGAAATAGTTGCAAAGTCTAAAGCAGAGAGCCATTTAAAACCTTCTACATTGTTAAGTAATCCGGAGAAGAATAGGATTGCTACAGCTAATGCAATATAGCAACCGACAGTTACCTTCTTAGTAAATTGAGTATAGTTTTTCTCATTGTTAGGGTCACTCATGATTTTAACCTCCTACATAAAACACATAGAGTTATATGATTTATAATTATATAGTAGAGATAATAAATAGTGCAAGAATATCATTTATAAAAGTTATATATATTATTAAAAGTTTTTATTTAAACTGATTTAAAAGCAGATATTTGTGTAGTATAATTAATGTGTTAGACGCTATTCTATAGAAAGAGGTGTTGGCGATGAGTGAAGTATTAAATTTCTATAATTATTTACATACAATTCCTGAAGAAGGTTTTCAAGAGCTCAAGACTTCCGCATTTTTAGCAGAAAAATTGGAAAGTTACGGCTACGATGTAACACGTAATGTGGGCGGAGAAACGGGTATCATCGGTATCTATGATAGCGGTAGACCTGGTCCTGTGGTAGCGCTTCGTGCCGACATGGATGCGCTTGGTCATATTATCGATGGCAAACATGTATCTCGTCATACTTGTGGTCATGATGGACATATGTCAATGCTGTTGGCTGCGGCTCAAATTATTAAAGAAAAGCAATTAGTAAAACGAGGTAAGTTAAAGATTTTATTCCAACCCGCGGAAGAGCTAGGTTCTGGTGCGACTAGTATGATTAGGGGTGGAGCTATTGATGATGTAGAATACATCTTTGGTGCGCATGTGCGTCCATTTGAAGAAGCAGAAAATGGCCAGGCTAGCCCTGCGATTCATTATGCGTCCTCTTGCCGTATGGTCATTGCTTTTCATGGCAAGCCAGCTCATGGTGCCCGCCCTCATTTAGGAATTAATGCTTTGGATGCAGCGGTTCAAGCGGTTAATGCAGTTAATGCTATTCATTTAAAACCAACTGATAATTATAGTGTCAAGGCGACTCGTTTCCTTTGTGACTCTGGCGTAACGAATGCGATTCCAGCGAAAGCAGTTGTTACATGGGATTTACGTGCACAATATAATAAAACGATGGATGAGCTTTGTGCTAAGTTTTTACCAGCTATTGAAGGGGCAGCTGCTTCTATTGGTGCGACTGTTGAGGTTTTGGATTCCTTCCGTATTCCTGCAGCTGAGTTAAATGATGAGGCAACGGCTCTATTAGCTGAGTCTATATCTTCTATTCTTGGTGAAAGCAACTGTATTGATCCAATTTACACACCAGGTGGTGAAGATTTCTTCTTCTACACTGTGGAAAAGCCAAGTTTAAAAGCAGGTTTCTTTGGGCTTGGGTGTAATTTGCGTCCAGGTTTGCATCATCCTGACATGAGTTTTGATACAAGTGCCTTAGAAAATGGTGTTTCTATTTGGATCGATTTAGTAGAACGGCTATTAGGAGAATAAGTGTTTGTTGCTAAGCTTGGAGAAACACATGAGTTTTAATTCTGTTGTAGGGATAATACTTAAAGCTTGGCTATAATGCAATCTTTCTATAAAATTTTAGTTATATTAAAAGAACCATTAACACAATACGATGGATTGTGTTAATGGTTCTTTTTGTGGTAGTGAAACTACGACTTATGCAACATAGTCATTTTTAAATTCTTCATGAATGTGTTATTGTTATGTTTGTAATGACTTAGATGCACTTTATGTCTTTCAGAGGCATCAAAAGTGATCTAAGGGATTATGTATATTGTTAAATGTATCATTAGTTTTAGTAGGAAATAGAAATGTATTAGAAGATAATGAGTTAATATGTTTCTTTGGATATGAATATGGTTCAATCAATAGAGCGTGGTATAGAGATACTCAAGTTATTAGAGGCGGGCCCGCTGGGTGTGACCGAGTTGGCGAATGCGACGGCGTTGCCCAAGGCCACTGTCCATCGGTTGCTTAAGACTTTTGAAGCTCATCATTGGGTTGAGTTTAATAGGGCCAAGAAGTATCAGTTGTCTTGGGGCATTTTGCCGATGGCCAAGTCCTTCCTTACATCTCTCGATGTGCGTGCCATTGCGCAGCCCTACATGGTGGCTATTCGGGATCAGTTGCAGCAGTCCGTGAATTTGTTCTTGGCGCAGGGCGATTATCGCATATGTATTGAGCGCGTTGCGGCAGACAAGCCGTTGCGGAA
>CAKQBP010000040.1 GCA_934216375.1 uncultured Veillonella sp. | reverse complement strand
GAATAGCACCTTGTAATTCTGCATTGTCTGCTAAGACTTTTTCAGCCATATCTTTACGATATAGTTGATATTGTTCTTTCAGGTCTTTATTGAAAGCTGCTCCAATTTGTACTGCAAAGAGCGCTGCATTTTTAGCACCATCTACAGCCATAGTTGCTACAGGCATACCAGATGGCATTTGAACGATAGCAAGCAAAGAATCAATGCCTTTTAGAGCCGTTGCATTAAGAGGAATGCCGATAACAGGTAATGTAGTGAAGCTCGCCACCACACCAGGTAAATGAGCCGCCGCGCCAGCACCAGCAATAAAAGCGATAGCCCCTTCATCTTCAAGTCGTGTGACAAAGTTCTTCACAGCCTCTGGGGTACGATGAGCTGAGGCAATAACCATTTCATAAGGGATTTTGAATTCATCAAGTACGGCAGATGCCTTTTTCATTGTGTCTAGGTCAGACTTGCTGCCCATGATAATACCGACCTTCATAGATCCTCCTAATAAAAAAGCCCAGCCGAAACAGACTGGGACAAATGCGCACAAATAGCCTCCGTAGACTTGCTTTGAGTTTGTTGATTTGCATAGTTCACGGCGCTACCTCCTTCTTGTATTCAAATTGTAACACCTAAGATATACAAAATCAATACTATTTTCGAATATTTTTTTATTAAATATTTTTATCATTCGTTATATTCCGAACTATTATAAAAAGGTAGATTGCATCATATAAATTAAGCTTAAATAAATCTGCAAAATAGAATACTGTCTTTGCAATCTTATAACAGCATAAATTTATTCTATCAATCATAATATTTGTATGGTTTTGCTTATCCATATAAAAAAGCGGATAACCCCGTTAAAAACAGGTTATCCGCTTTTCATAATTCCGAACATTAGACCACTTAACTTGTATCTATTATTGATTAGTGAGTACCACTTTCAAAGGCAGCTTTCAATTCACCTACAGATTCAGGAATATAATCTACAATAGAAGACATCAACGCATACATCAATGCCGGCTCGAACGCATCATCACCACACATATATACGCAATCCAAGTATAGGCTAGAATCTTGTTCATCAATATATAGTTTGTAATTTTTATACGTCGCATTATCCCGATTGATTAAGGCATTCAAAGCGTTCATGTTTTGTGCCGTTACCTTTTCAGGACCCAACACCAAACGAATTACGCTATAAATACTATTATCGAGAATGACGAACAAAGGCATATCCCATAATGGGGATTTGATATAAGAACGATATACTACTGTACCGTCTTCATCATCAAAATCCTTGCGTTCAAAAGATATGATTTCTTCTTCTTTCAAGAACTTATCAAATAATAAGGATTTAGGATTCATAACAACCTCTATTAAGCTAAACCAGCTACTTTAAGAATATCTTTATGTACAGCATCTAAATGCGGTTGAATTACTTCGAGCAAAAGATTTACTACTACGGTAGGATCAAATTGTTCATTTAAACATGGCATAGACACATCCATATAAATATTATTGTCTTCAACGCTCACATAATATTTTGACACTTTATAATCTTGATTTAACGTGTTAAGCTCTTTCAACACCGCAGGAATCACTTTTTCATCGATAGATGTTGTTGTGATAGCAATGCGTGCATAAGTGAAAGCGGAATCGTCTACAACGATGAACACAGGTAGGCTATGATCATGAACATCCAAATGACCATGATATACAACTGTATTAAGATCGTCTGTCATTTCTTCCTTTGTAAACCAAGTGTTGCCGCCTTTGTTAAGATCAGCAACAAGTAAGTCAAATTTTTCTGCTTTTTTATTCATAATTTCCTCTAACAATAATCAGACTAATTAGTCTTCGATAAACACACAACCATTATCTTTGAATTCTTTAATGCGAACTAAAGACTCTACACGGTAGCCCGCATTTTCGAGGCGTTCACGACCAGGTTGGAAGGATTTTTCGATAGCAATCGCCATTCCTACTACTTCATCACCTGCGTCTTGAACCAATTTAGCAAGGCCCATAGCAGCCTCACCAGATGCCAAGAAGTCATCGATAATCAACACTTTTTCACCAGCTGGCAAGAATTTTTTAGAAATAGTGATATCATAATTCTCTTCTTTTGTATAAGAGTACACAACACTATGATATACATCATCTACCATAAGGATGGATTTTTTCTTACGCGCAAATACCAATGGCACGTCTAGTTCAAGCGCGGCCATCAACGCCAACGCAATACCAGATGCTTCGATGGTAACAATACGTTGTACACCTGCATCACGGTAACGATCCGCGATTTCTTTACCAATTGCCTTAAACAATTGTGGATCGATTTGATGGTTTAAGAAACCATCTACTTTCAGCACCCGATTATTGAGGACAATCCCTTCTTCACGAATGCGTTCTTTTAATAATTCCATGTGCTCATACCTCCGCATAACTATCTTTAAATTTTAACGTAAACAACCCCTTAGGGTCAACCTATATCTAGTAAAAGTCTTATAATACAACCCATAAATCTCATTGCCAATATGACTTAAATAATTTGTATATAAATTATATAACTCAACTGCTTTATAAGAACATAATATAGCACGGCAAAGCTTACACTAATATATAAAAAGACACACTTTAAGAAAGTTTCCTAAAGTATGTCTTTAAACATGTCCTTTTCTTATAAAATTTTATCTCGAGTACTTTCACGATTAACTAGCAAGGAAGTAAATCTCGCAGCTCCTTCAGATTGAGGAACCAAGCGTGAACGCACAAGCACAATATCCCGTGTTGGTACCGGAATATCTGTATCGATGCGCACAATCGTCCCTTCTTGCATTTTTTGTTGCACCACATGATTAGGCAACATGGAAATGCCCATATTGATCTCTACAAGGTCTAGTAATACATCGACGCTACCCAATTCAAAACGAGGCTTACGACAAGCACCATGAGTCACATCGTCAAAGAATGTACGACTAGCAGAGCCTTTATGCAAAAGCAAGATAGGCTCGTTAAGAAGGCGTCCTTGATCAAAGAATCCTGCCCCTTTATAGTCAGGACCGCCAACAAAGACGTCTTGAATTGTAGCTAGCGTAGTTACCTCTAACTGAGGATTATCTCTCAATCCCTCATAATCATTAACCACGGCTAATTGTGCCTCTTTATTGAGTACCAATTCTACACAATCAGGAGACGGACGATTGATGATATGTAATCCAATTTCACTTTCTTGTAATTGCCATTTATGGAAATAAGGCAATAAGAAATGGCGACACAAAGTATCTGTGGCAGCCAAATTTAAACTTTCATAAGCTTGGCTAACGCGTTCTTGTAATTGAGTAACACCATTATCAAGAATGGAGAAAGCTTTAGCTACCGTATCAAACAATTCTTTGCCTTCTGGCGTGAACCCTACAGATTTTGTAGTACGCACGAAGAGAGGCATACTAAGTTCCCCTTCTAATTGTTTAATACTCTGACTAATGGCGGATTGGGACACGCCTAATTCTTTTGCGGCACGTGAAAAGGATAAATATAAGCCTACCCCTAAAAAGGTTCTATATAAATCTGCAGATACTGCCATTTTATTCACCTCTGTTATATACTAATAGTAACGTCTTACTTTTAAATATACCTATCATTACTCTATTATAACTATAGACTCTCAATATATAATGAATATGTAGAAATCTTCATGAAAGTTAGGTCTTATGACCTTCATGAACTTTTCATATTTATTAGTATTTCTAATCTTTTCATTAGTAAGATTATCTTTACTTATAAGTCTAGACCGACTATACTTAATTTGTCAATATCCCATAGGGAATTATATACATTACAGGAGGCTACAATGGCTATACAACGATTATTCGTAACAAAACGAGAATCTTTCAACCAAGAAGCACAACGCATGTTACTTACCTTACAACAGGAATTATCTATGCCTGCTACAAGTGTAACTATCTATGAACGATACGACATCGAACATTTAGATGTAAAAGATTTAGAGTCTGCCAAAAATCTAATTTTCTCTGAACCTCCTGTAGATACAGTATTAGAAGAAATCCCAAGTGTTCAAGGCTTTGTATTCGCTGTCGAATATGTGCCAGGGCAATACGATCAACGTGCTGACAGTGCAGAGCAATGTATTTCTATGCTCACACTTACATCTGGCCACATCGTACGTTGCGCTCGCGTATACGCTATCGAAGGTACTTTCACCAAAGAACAGGAAAATGCCATCAAAGCATACTACATTAACCCTGTTGATTCCCGCGAAGCGAGCCTTGATGTACCAAATACATTAGCTCTCGATTTAGAGGATCCAAAGCCGGTGGCAATAATCGATGGATTTACTACAATGAGCGATGCTGATTTAGAAGCGCTCATCAAAAACTACGGTCTTGCTATGACATTAGCAGACCTTCAAATGATTAGACAACAATACGCAGAGGTAGAACACCGCGATCCTACGATTACAGAAATTCGCCTCTTCGATACATATTGGTCTGACCACTGCCGTCACACTACCTTTATGACGGAATTGACGGATATCACTATTGAAGACAGTCGCTTCACAGGCTCTATAAAGGAAGCCCTCGAAGAATATATGGATGGCCGTACCAAGCTCTACAAGACTAAGAAAAAAGCTCGCTCCCTCATGGACATGGCTACATTGGCTGTAAAAGAATTACGCCACGCTGGCGGCCTAACAAATCTCGATGAATCCGATGAAATCAATGCATGTACCATTATCGTACCTGTCGATGTAAACGGCAAAACCGAAGAATGGTTGTTATTGTTCAAAAACGAAACCCATAACCACCCTACCGAAATCGAACCATTTGGTGGCGCAGCTACCTGTTTAGGTGGCTGTATTCGCGACCCATTGAGTGGCCGCGCTTACGTATACCAAGCTATGCGCATCACAGGCTCTGGCGATCCACATACAAGTCTTGAAGATACGTTAGAAGGAAAACTACCACAAAAGAAAATCACCCAAGAAGCGGCTCGTGGCTATTCCTCTTACGGCAACCAAATTGGCCTTGCTACAGGTGAAGTAAAAGAATATTACCATCCTGGCTACGTAGCGAAACGCATGGAAATTGGTGCTGTTATCGGTGCCGCACCTCGCAACCAAGTTCGCCGCGAAGAGCCGACTGCCGGTGATGTTGTAGTATTACTGGGCGGTAAAACTGGTCGTGATGGCTGTGGCGGCGCTACAGGTTCCTCTAAAGAACATACCGTTGATTCTCTATCCACATGCGGTGCAGAGGTTCAGAAAGGCAACGCCCTCACAGAACGAAAAATTCAACGTTTATTCCGTCGTGGCGAAGTAACGACACTTATCAAACGTTGTAATGACTTCGGCGCAGGCGGTGTATCTGTCGCTATCGGTGAATTAACTGACGGTTTATCAATCAATCTTGACTTAGTTCCTAAAAAATACGCTGGCCTCGACGGTACAGAGTTAGCCATTTCTGAATCACAAGAGCGCATGGCCTGTGTCATCGCCGCTTCTGATGTAGAAGCGTTCAAATCATACTGCGACGAAGAAAACTTGGAATGCACAGTTGTAGCTAAGGTAACTGATACAAATCGCCTTGTTATGAACTGGAATGGCGAAACAATTGTAGATATTAACCGCGACTTTTTAAATACAAATGGTGCTAGCCAACAACAAGAAGCTATCGTAAAAGCTCCAGCAGATCGCTCCTACTTCTTACGCGGTTCTGCTAGTGCAGATAACTTCAAAGAAAAATGGCTCACAGCCGTATCCGATTTAAATGCAGCCTCCCAACAAGGCTTAGCAGAACGTTTTGACAGCACTGTGGGTGCTAATACGGTGCTCATGCCATTCGGTGGTAAGTTCCAAAAAACGCCTACCCAAGGCATGGTGGCCAAATTACCTGTTCTAAACGGTGAAACTACAACGGCTAGCATCATGACTCATGGCTTTGTACCTGAGTTATCTGCATGGAGCCCTTATCATGGTGCACAATATGCAGTGCTTTTATCTGTAGCAAAATTAGTAGCTCTTGGCGGTCGCCGTGAAGATGCATACTTAACATTACAAGAATATTTCGAACGCCTCCACTCTAAAGAATCTTGGGGTAAGCCAGTGGCGGCCCTCCTAGGTGCTTATAAGGCACAAAAAGAGCTTGAAATCGGGGCTATCGGCGGCAAAGACTCTATGAGCGGTACATTTATGGACCTTACGGTCCCGCCTACCCTCGTATCCTTTGCGGTTGGTACAACTCATGTAGATAATATCGTGAGCCAAGATCTTAAAGGCGTAGATCATCGCCTTGTATTCTTTGATGTACCTCGTACATACGATGACACTCCTGATTGGGATCGATTCAAAGAAAACTGCGATATACTACAAGAACAAATCGAAAAAGGTCGCGTTTACTCCGCCTATGTAGTTGATCAAGGCGGCATTCCTGAAGCAGTAACAAAAATGGCGCTCGGCAATAATATCGGTGTTAAATTCGATAAATACGCTGAACGTGGTATCTTCCAACCTGCTCTCGGTTCCTTCATCGTTGAAGTAGATATTACAGCTGTTAACTATCTTTTAGAGTTACCTGATGTAAAAGTTATCGGTGTAACCCAAGAAAATCCTGTTATCGAATGGGAAAGTCAATCCGTATCGCTCAAAGAAGTACAAGCGGCCTATGAAGCACCTCTAAACGATATTTTCCCTATGCACGCACCAAGCGGCTTTGGTGAAGCAGTCGCTTACATTCATGACCAACATACTAAGCCTCGCAGTGTCTCATTAGGTGCAAAACCAAAAGTTCTCATCCCAGTATTCCCTGGTACAAACTGTGAATTTGACTCTGCTCGCGCCTTCGAGCGGGCTGGTGCAGAAACAGACATCGTGCTCATCCGAAACCAAACACCAGAGCAATTAAAAGAATCTATTGAGGTAATCAAAGCTAAATTAGCAGAGTCTCAAATTCTTATGTTCCCAGGAGGTTTCAGCGCTGGTGACGAACCAGATGGTTCTGGTAAATTCATGGCTACCCTCTTCCGCAATCCATACCTTGCAGAAGGCTTAGAAAACCTCTTGTACAAACAAGATGGCCTTGTATTAGGTATTTGTAACGGCTTCCAAGCGCTCATCAAGTTAGGCTTGTTACCTGGTGGACACATCGAAACCTTAACCGAAGATCATCCTACATTGACATACAACACGATTGGTCGTCACTTGTCTCGCATGGTCAACACAAAAGTTATTTCCACTAAATCTCCTTGGATGAGCGATGCCAAGGCAGGTGAAATTTACACGGTACCAATTTCCCACGGCGAAGGTCGATTTATTGCATCCCCTCAACAAGTGTTAGAGTTCAATAAAACCGGCCAAATCGCTACACAATATGTAGACTTTGATGGTATTGCCTCCATGGATAGTCGCTTCAATCTAAATCAATCTGTAGCCGCTATCGAAGGTATTTATAGCCCTGATGGTCGCGTATTCGGCAAAATGGCACACTCCGAACGCTGTGGTGCAGGCATTAGCAAAAATATTCCTGGACAACTAGAAATGCCAATCTTTACATCTGGTGTAAAATACTTCAAATAATTGATTACTATGAACTTTCTTGTGAAAGCCTACTTCTTCAAGTAGGCTTTTTCAATATTGATTTTTTTCGAAAATATTAGTATTATAAATTGATACTATATTTACAAACATGAGTTCTCATGTAAACCTATACATACCTAGTGTGGGTTAAGAAAGGATTTTATTATGCATTGTGCTCAGAAAATGACTCATAATATCTACTGGATTGGTAGTAATGACTGGACAACAGAACGTTTCGAAAACTTATTTCCTATTCCAAATGGTGTTAGCTATAACAGCTATTTCATCGACGATGAAAAGACTTGTGTCGTAGACTCTGTAGATGCTGAAATTCGTGAAGAGTACTTCGACAACTTGACTCACCTCTTAAATGGTCGTGAACTCGATTACATCGTCGTAAACCATATGGAACCTGATCATTGCCAAACATTATTGGAAACATTAGAACGGTATCCAAATTGTAAAATGGTAGGTAATGCTACAACATTCCGCATGTTTGAGCAATTCTATAACACTCCAAAACCAGAACAATACCATCAAATTAAAGAAGGCGATGAAATCTGTTTAGGTAAACATACTTTGGTTTCTTACACTATGCCTATGGTTCACTGGCCAGAAGTAACTTGTACATATGAAAAATCTACAGGCACATTGTTCTCTGCAGATGCTTTTGGTACATTCGGTACAGTTAATGGTAATATCTTTGCTGACCAAACCAATTTCGTAGCCACATATGAAGAAGAAGCCCGTCGTTACTATACAAATATTGTTGGTAAATACGGACCTCAAGTACAAAATGCGCTTCGTAAAATTTCTAATCTTGATATTAAACGCATTGCTCCACTTCATGGTCCAATCTGGCGCACCCCTGAATCTATCCAATATATCACGCACAAATACTTACATTGGTCCAGCTATACAGCCGAACAAAAAGGTGTTGTTATCGCTTTTGGTTCCATGTACGGCAATACTCGTGCTATTGCTCAACAATTAGCTAAACAACTATCCAAACGTGGCGTTACAGATATCAAAATTTACGATGTTTCCAAAACTAATGCTTCCTACATCATCTCCGATGCTTGGAAATATACTAACTTGGTAACTATCGCACCTACATATAACTTGAATCTATACCTTACTATGGAAAACTTTATCCATGAATTAAAAGCCCTTAACTTCCAAAACCATAAAGTATCCATCATCGGTAACCACTCTTGGGCTTCCGCTGCGATGAAAACAATGGTTTCCCATTTCGAAAATGACTTCAAAGACATTGAAATTGTTTCCGAACCACTAGATATCAAATCCTCTTTGAAAGAAGAAGACCTTCCATTAATTGAAAAAATGGCAGACGATATCAAAGCGTCCATTGAAGACGCTGAAATTAAAGACGTATTCTAATACCTAATACAAGAGCCGCCTAAATAGGCGGCTTTTTCTTTTTATTTACCAATTTTACACAACTAAAACTAGACCTTAACCTTCACTAATTACCCTTCATTGTAATTAAATGCTATATTTTAAAAGCCTTGTAAATATGCAATAATTCGACTATTTTTTGCTTGACATAAATCTAACTTTTTCATATACTATACAAGTACCTGTTACACAACAGAATACATGGAGAGGTGTCCGAGCGGCTGAAGGAGCATGATTGGAAATCATGTGTGCGGTTATCCCGTACCCAGGGTTCAAATCCCTGTCTCTCCGCCATAATAAAAGCAGTGCTTAAGCACTGCTTTTTTATTTCTCTAAAAAGAGGCAATACGTTTGTATTGCCTCTTTTATACTTTCAAAATAATATATTATCTCATACATATCTTATATCTGGGTTATAGGACAAAAGGCTATTCGATA
>CAKQBP010000039.1 GCA_934216375.1 uncultured Veillonella sp. | reverse complement strand
GTTCAATATGTTCTTTTCGAAGTTTTTGTAATGTAACTAAGAAAGCATTCGTACTTTCTGCACTATCCAATAGATCTTTTAATTGGTAAGAGTCATCAAGGGTAACACTCCATTGGAAGGAGTCGTTATCGTCGTACACATTGAATACGACTGGTGTCTCTAAGTCCTCTGGCATATAGCCGTCATCATCGGACACAGTTGCATACGTGCCATCCTCTAAGAGCTCGGTAAATAATGTGTCATACCCATCAATGTCGATAAGTTCAAAGTTGATACTTTCATAAAAGTCTAAAACCATATCCGTCGCCATGTGGACCTCCTCATGAATATATATGTTACGTTTATTCTACTGAGGGCGTCTGTTACTGTCAATGGTAATGTGTAGTATAATAAATAACAGAATTACAAAATAGGAGCGGAACATGAATGTTATTAGTTTACAGAATATAGAGAAATCATATGGTACAAGGCTGTTGTTTAAAGATGTGAATATTACTTTTACCACAGAAAAACGACTAGGTCTTGTGGGAATTAACGGAACGGGTAAGTCTACATTTCTAAAAATATTAGCAGGACAAATGGAAGCTGATAAAGGCACTATTGAGCGTAATGGTAAGGCCAGCATCCATTACTTAGCGCAGACACCTGATTTTGATGCGGAATCTACTTTATTAGAAGCAGTTCTTGATGGAGATCATCCTCGCTTACAGATGGTAAAAGCCTTTGAACGTATTAGTCGTGAGTACCGCCAAATGCAAGAGTCTGGTAGTGATGATTCTAAACTGTCTCGTAACTATATGAATGCATTGGAGCAAATGGATCAACAAGACGGGTGGCAAGTAGAGCAAGAGGCGCGCATTATTTTATCTAAACTGGGCTTTCCTGATGTGGAGCAAAAGGTAGCTATGTTATCAGGAGGGCAAAAGCGTCGTCTTGCATTGGGGCAAGCATTGCTATATCCATGTGATCTTTTATTACTAGATGAGCCGACTAACCATTTGGATGAAGATAGTATCGATTGGCTGGAGTCGTATTTGAGTGCTCGCCAAGGAGGATTATTAATCAGTACCCATGATAGATATTTCCTCGATTCCGTATGTAATGGTATTTTAGAGCTATCTAATCGTCGTATGTATCAATACGATGGTAACTACGAAGAATTTATCGCCTTGAAAGCAGATCGAGAGGCTCGTGAGGCTGCCACCGAAGAAAAGAGGCGTCAATTCTTAAAACGGGAAATTGAATGGGTGCGTCGCGGTGCTTTGGCGCGAACTACAAAACAAAAGGCTCGTCTTGACCGCTACGAAAAATTAAAGAATATGGAGAAAACTCGTTGCCCCGATCAAATGGATCCTATTGCATTGAAGACCCGTTTAGGAAAAACAATCTTTGATATTGAGCATTTAGAGTTTTATTTTAATGAACGTCCTATGATTAGGGACTTTACCTATCATGTGGTACGTCATGATCGTATCGGTATCGTTGGCCCTAATGGTGTTGGTAAGTCTACCTTTATGAATATCCTTGATGGCACCTACGAGGTGACGAGTGGAACTATTGGTAAAGGTGAGACCGTTCGCATTGCTCACTTTAAACAAGAGCTGCCTGACTTCGATGAAGATATGCGCGTCCTAGATTATATTCGTGAAGACCATTCTTATATGGTCCTCGGTGATGGTTCTACGTTGAGCGCAGGGCAAATCCTTGAGCGATTTCTTTTTACCCCAGAACTACACGGTGTGCCAATTCGAAAACTCTCTGGTGGGGAACGTCGTCGCTTATATCTTTTGAAATTGCTTATGAGCGCTCCTAATGTATTATTGCTAGACGAACCGACGAATGATCTCGATATTCCAACTTTAGAGGTATTAGAGGATTTCCTAGATTCCTTCAGTGGCGTTATCGTAACAGTATGTCATGATCGGTACTTCCTAGACCGCGTAGTGGATAAATTGTTTGTCTTTACCGGCGATGGTCATATTGAAATTGTGCATGGCTCCTATTCTGACTACAAGGATGCTCTTGATAAAAGCAGTGGCAAGCGCCCGTTCTATATGGCAAATGATAGTATATCGGCTAATTCCAAAGCCGTACGAGCTGTAGAAGCTGGAGCGGCTGATTCCGATGACTCTGTTGATGATCAATCTGATAGGTTAGATACTCTTGGGAATGATAATGTTGTCGTTGCTGATGAAACAGATACGTTCAAAGAAATACCAAAGAAGGGCCTCAATAAAGCAGAAGAAGCGGAGTATGCCAAAATTATGGATGAATTGCCTAAGCTAGAACATTTAGTAAAGGGCCTCGATGTTATGATAAGCCAAGTGGCTACTGATTATGAAAAAATGCAGTCACTGATGGAGGAACGAGAAGAAACACAGGCTCAAATAGATGCGCTCACTGAACGGTGGATGGAATTAGAAGAACGCCTGTAAACCCAAGCGTATCATGTGATTTACTAATACCTGCTATGCAAAGGAATTACAAGTGATTTATTGATAAAACTCACAATGTATAGTATAATTTCTTCGATTAACGATAACAACGTTACCTAAGTAGGAGGAACTCATGAGTAAGTACCAATTTTTAGACCGTCGCGTACCAATTGAAGACGGAAATATTGCATTAGTACAAGATTTAACTAAATGTAAAAACTGCTCCTTATGTCGTAAAGCTTGTGCTGTAGACATGGGGGTATTTGATTATTATGATTTAACAACTAATGGAGATCATCCAATTTGTATTCATTGTGGTCAATGTGCATCTATTTGCCCGTTCGATTCCATTAATGAACGCTCTGAAATTGATGAAGTAAAAGCAGCTATTGCTGACCCTAATAAAATCGTCATTTTCCAAACTGCGCCTGCCGTGCGTGTTGGTTTGGGCGAGGAATTCGGCCTTGAGGCTGGTACATTTGTAGAAGGTAAAATGGTAGCCGCTCTTCGCAAATTGGGTGGCGACTATATCCTTGATACAAACTTTGGTGCGGATATGACTATCATGGAAGAAGCATCTGAGTTATTAGAACGTGTTATTAATAGTGATGCAGTATTGCCTCAATTCACATCTTGTTGTCCTGCTTGGGTTAAGTTTGCGGAAACATTCTATCCAGAATTCTTGCCAAACCTATCTACGGCTAAGAGCCCAATTGCTATGCAAGCGCCTACACAAAAAACATACTTTGCTGAAAAAATGGGCCTTGATGCAAAACAAATCGTGGCTGTTGCAGTAACACCATGTACAGCTAAGAAATTTGAAATTCGTCGCGATGAAATGAATTCCTCCGCGGAATACTGGAATACACCAGAAATGCGCGATACAGACTACTGTATTACTACACGGGAACTTGCAAAATGGTTGCGCGCAGAAGAAATCAACTTTGATGATCTTGAAGATTCTGCTTTTGACCCATTGATGGGTGAAGCTTCTGGTGGTGGTATCATTTTCGGTAACACTGGTGGTGTTATGGAAGCGGCTATGCGTGCGGCTTACAAGATGGCGACAGGTGAAGATGCACCTCAAACATTGATTCCATTCGAAGCTATTCGCGGCATGGACGGTGCTCGCGAAGCAGACGTAGTGATTGGCGATAAAACATTACACGTAGCAGCAGTTCATGGTACAGGTAATTTGCGTAAGTTCATCGAACGCATGCGTGCAGAAAATATCCATTATGACTTCATTGAAGTAATGGCTTGTCGTGGTGGCTGTATCGGTGGTGGTGGTCAACCACGCGTTAAATTACCGATGGCTGACAAAGCTCGTGAAGCTCGTATTGCTTCCTTGTATACTCGCGATGCAGAAGTAACTGTAAAAGCTGCTTGTGATAATCCAGATATCCAAAAATTGTATGCTGAGTTCTTTGATGGCAAACCAATGAGCCACAAAGCACATCATATGTTACATACTACCTTTGTAAATCGTTCTGAAGATTTAGGCCCTAATGGCGCTTGTACGCCTGCTACATGCCCTACATCCGTACCTAATTTGAAAAAGGCGGCAGAGGCGGCTAAAGCGGCGGCGGAAGCTAATAGCTAAGAGTTGATGGTTATTAGTTAATAAAAAGCACAAAGATAGCTAAGAAATATATAGCAGATAGTTGATATGTTAGTCAGCTATCTGCTTTTTTATCTATTTTATATAGTGGAAATATGGTCAATAAAAGTTTTCACAGATGTAGATTCTATATATGCCATATACGCATAGGGGTTAAAATATAGAGATTGGTAAATTGGTTTAGGAATTATCTGTAGTATGCTATAATTAAATTGTTATTATAGAAGCAATCAATACTGGTTCGGGAGGATCTTCATGGCTTTTAAATTAAAAGGAAAAGAAGAAAAATTTTTCAGTATTTTGGAAAAGCATGCTGCACTAACTTATGAAAGTGCGGAAATGATGGAACGCGTGTTTAAGGGGGATATCTCTAAGGAAGAGGCATTTCTTGAAATTGATACAAAGGAAAAAGCTGCCGATGAATTAGTAAATGAAACTGTAGAGCGTTTGCGCAAAACATTTATCACTCCAATGGATCGTGAGGATATTCAGCTTTTGATTGACCAACTGGATACTACATTGGATAATATCAAAGAAATCATGGATAAAATGGTTATGTATCACGTTGGCAAACCAAGTGATGGTGCTATTCGCATGAGTGAAATTGTTGTTAAATGCGTTAAGCATATCAACAAATCCATTGGTTATATGGGGAGTCTTAAAAAGGATCATGTGAAGGTAGAGGGGCGTGTTCACCAAGTATTGAAACTTGAGTCTGAAGCGGATAATATTTATCATGAAGAAATGGCTAAGCTCTTTACAGAGTGTACAGATCCAATTGAAATTATCAAATGGAAGGAAATCCTTAGCGCTATGGAAGATGTAATCGATGGCTGCGAAGATTTGGTTGGTACATTCCGCCGGGTAGTATTGAAGTATGCTTGATGCTCATTATTTAGTATGGCTAGTTGTATTTTTAGCATTAGCCTTTGACTATATCAATGGCTTTCATGATACGGCGAATGCCATTGCCACATCCGTTTCTACACGAGCTATTGAGCCTAAAAAGGCAATTATGATGACCGCTGCTCTCAATTTTTTGGGTGCAATGGTTAGTACAGGTGTTGCAAAGACTATCGGTGGTGATATAGTAATGTCGCCATCTCTTATCGATAGTGGTATTATTTCTGCAGCCCTTATCGGTGCCATTACATGGAATCTTTTAACTTGGTATTGGGGAATTCCAAGTTCCTCATCTCATGCTTTGATTGGTGGTATCATCGGTGCTGTGGGTTGGTCTGTAGGATTTGACGCATTGAATGAGGCGGGGATTTTAAAAATCTTTTTGTCTCTTATTTTATCTCCGATTGTAGCCATGATTGGTGGCTACATTGTGATGAAGGTATTGTTGCTTATTTTCGGTAGATTTTCTCCAATTGTTTTAAATGATCGATTTAGATCCATGCAAATTGTATCAGCAATTATGATGGCATTTTCTCATGGCTCTAATGATGCACAAAAAGCGATGGGGATAATCACATTAACCTTACTTAGTGGTGGTTTCATCGATACACTAGATGTACCGATTTGGGTAAAACTTTGTTGTGCTACTGCAATGGCTATGGGTACTGCTGTAGGCGGTTGGAAAATTATCTCTACAATGGGAACCAAGATTTTCAAACTAGAAACTATTAATGGGTTTGCAGCTGATCTAAACTCTGCTATTACAATTTTTACAGCTACATTTTTACATTTGCCTGTAAGTACTACACACGTAGTAAGTGGTTCCTTACTAGGTGTAGGCTCTTCTAAACGTATTAAAGCAGTCAACTGGGGTGTAGCAAGATCTATGGTTATGGCTTGGTTTGTAACGATTCCATTATCTGGTATCGTTGCCGCTATTGCTTATGAAGTAGGTCACTTACTATTTGGCTAATTTATATATTTTTTATTACAGTAAAAAAGACTGCAAAAGCAGTCTTTTTTTGTTTATCAAAATATTTTTGCTATATTGTCATATTTATAAATAATTTGCTTTTCTATTTCAAAATTCTATTTATTATATATGTACGTGATAGTTTCTAAATAGTCTAAAAATATAGAAATAAACTGGTTTGTAAATACTATATTCTATAAAAGAGATTTATCTATATTTGGCAACATTAATGTTACAATTCAAGTTGAATAGGGGAAAATACTTATAAATATGTGTTTTGTTGATTATGCATTTTACTAATAAATGAAGTTTATTACTTATTTATAGGGTGTTAAGAGGTTGTTTAAAGTGAATGGCTATTGCATACTTATGTATCGGAGGTTATACTATCGGTAGAAGGAGTTTTTCAAGTGAAAAGTGAGGTATGTATATGGCATGGGGTGGATCTAGACGCGGTGCCGGGCGCCCACGTAATCCTATTAAACGTATTGGTAGAACCTTTCGACTTAGTGATGAAGAGTTTCTTTCGCTAAAGCCATTGATCATGGCTATTAAGGCAAATAATGATAAACGATATAGGCAACAATATAGCCGAGAAGTATAAATAATCAGGCATTGTCACAGCATATACAATTTAATACATTTTAAATCTATTTTACAATAATTCATTATTTCTAAATCTTTCAACTACAACACATCTTTACTCTCTAAAACAATATGCTGTGTGCAATACAAGCAGTACGAAAAGGTCCCAATTCATTTGAATTGGGACCTTCTTCGTTATATATAATATACAATACATATTACATATTACTCTATATTTTGTTATATTAAATTAGTCTACTTTGATGCCGTGAATTTCTTCGGCTAAACGTTTTAAAGCATCGACGGTACGTACACCAGGTGTGATTTCAGAAAGTTTTACACGAATGAAGTGACCTTCTTTAACGGCTGTGATATCTTGAAGTTGAGGGTTAGCCTTGATCTTTTCAATTTTTTGTTGGAAATCATCATCGTTGCGAATAGAATTGCCATAGTCAGCGATAATAATATAGTCAGGATTTTGCGCAATTACTGTTTCCCAAGAACCTTTAGCCCATGTTTTATCAACGCCTAAGCCGCTCATTACATTATCAGCACCGATAAGTTTTAAGATGTTAGTAGTATAACCTTCGAATGCTGTGAATGGTTGACCGTCTTCAGAGTCATAAATGAAAACGCGTTTACGAGGTAAGTCTTTTAGTTTATCCTGGATAGCTGCCAATGTTTTACGTTGACCTGCAACCCATTCTTCAGCTTTAGGTTTTACGCCGAAAATCTCACCCAATTTAATCATGTCGCTGAAGTTGGTTTCTAGGTCAGCCTTAGTAGATAACATGGATTCAGGGATCCAAATATTAACTTTTTGGGAAATCATTTTATCTGCAGGTATAGCTCGTTTGCTGAAAGAATCAGGCCATCCCGTAGCGAAGTCAGGCTTTACGGACATGAATACTTCATAGGAAGGCCATTTATCAGATAATACTTTTACTTTGTCGTAAGCCGCTTGTAAAGGTGGGTAGATTTCTTCTTCTTTGAAAGCGGTTCCAGCCATTTTGTCTTCAAGGCCTAATTGTAACATCATTTCCGTTGTTGCTTGCGACATGGACACTGCATGAGTAGGGGCGGATTTTACGGCAAAGTCTGTTTTTGTACCGTCGAATGTTTCACTCCATGTTACAGAGGTTCCATTATCCGCTGTAGTTTTTGTAGTATCAGAACCACAACCAGCAATAGCGAAAGTAGCACATGTCATAGCGATTAATAATAATTTTTTTGACTTTCTTAAATTCTGAAACATAGTAAGTCCTTTCTTTACTAATTAATAATATAAATGATAGCGCCCTTCATCCCAAGTGGTTTTGAAAGGAACTTCAAAGATTGGTTCGAGAATTTCAGGTGTGAGTACCTCAGTAGGGGCACCTTCTTTTAGAATGGTTCCTTTGTTCATGATGACTATATGATCGCAATATTGAGCGGCTAGATTTAAGTCGTGAAGGACTACGATTGTAGTGCCTTTAAAAGCCTGTAATTGTTTCATAAGTGCCACTTTGTACTTCATATCTAGATGGTTAGTAGGTTCATCTAAAAGGAGTATTTGAGGTTTCTGGGTTAAGGCTTTAGCAATAAATACGCGTTGCTTCTCACCACCTGATAAATGATGAATTTCTTCATTTGATAAATGGGTGATGCCTACTTCATTCATATAATGCTCTGCAATTTTAACATCCTCAGAACTATAGGTGCCAAAGTGTTGTTTGTACGGATACCGTCCCATGAGAACAATATCTTTTACGAGAAAATCATCGATCATAGCGTCTCTAGATTGTGTTAAGACTGCTACCAATTGAGCAAATTCGCGACCTTTATAAGACTCTAAAGGTTTTCCGTTTAATGTGATTTTGTTTTTTGTTGGATGAAGTCGATATAGATGGCTAAGTAGCGTAGACTTACCACATCCATTCGGTCCAATTATGGCTGTTATTTTATTGGTAGGAAATGTTACAGAAATATTCTTTAACACTTCTTTTGTTTCATAAGAAAAAGACAGCTGATTAATTTGATACATAGTATCTCCTATAGATATGATATACACTAACCATTGTGTTTATAACGATTCATGATAATCCAAATGAAGAGAGGAGCCCCCAATAAGGATGTAAGTACACCAATAGGGATTTCTTCTGGACTGTAGAGTGCTCTCGATAATACGTCTGACCAAATCATAACGATGCTACCGATGAGTGCACTGAATAGTAATGTGTATTTATGCTTAGGTCCGCCTACAATCCGAGCAAGGTGAGGGATGATAAGACCGATAAAGCCAACTACACCAACCTTTGATACTAGTGTGGCAATCACAATAGAGGATATGATAACGATGCTTAATTGTAACTGCTTAACGGAAAGGCCCATTTGTGCTGCTTCATGATTACCGAGTAGCAACACATCAAGATCTTGGTTGAACATATAGATATATAGCATAAACAAGGTTACAATAATTGCTGTTAATGGTAAATCGCCCCATTGTATGCCTGCAAAGCTACCAAGTAGCCAGAACATGGCACTTCGTACTTGTGCTTCGTGTTTTGCTCCGTAAATGATCATCATCGTTAAGGCTGAAAATACACCGGTCATGCCCATGCCTATGAGGATAAGCTTTACTGGACTGTTACTTTTACCAACACATAGTAGTACTAATATAATTGAAAGTGCTGCGCCTAGAGCCGCAAAAATAGGCGTATTGTATTGCCCTAAGAATGGAAGCCCACCCATGATAATAGCGAAAACGGCACCTGTGCTTGCACCAGAAGAAACACCTAATACATAGGGATCTGCGAGGGCATTGCGTGTGACAGTTTGCATTAATAGACCTACAAGTGATAGACCTATACCTGTTAGAACAGAGTAAATAAGTCGTGGTAAGCGGATATCTGTAATAATCGTATCAGTCATAGATGCTTTAGTATTTGCATCGATCATAGATATAAGAGCCGAAATAATTTGGTCTAGAGAAACGAATTTAGCTCCAAACTGTAAAGCTGTTACTAATGAAATACAGAGGATTAGACAGAGTACAAATACTTTTACCGAAGTCTGCATAA
>CAKQBP010000038.1 GCA_934216375.1 uncultured Veillonella sp. | reverse complement strand
TTTGCGGAAGGTTAAGAGTACTGGTGAGTTTGATGTAATGTGCCGTTATACAAATCACGTGATGGCTGAGACAGGCCGTCACATTGGGGACGGGCAGTTCCCGATTAAGCCATATCAATTGAATGGCCTTAGACCTTGTACATACTGCGATTACAGAACGGTATGTCGCTTTGACTCTAGCCGTAATCGATATAATTATTTGTCTAGATTGTCTGAAGATGATGCATTAGAACGGATGAAAGAGGTCTTAAGCGACGGAAACAACGGAAACAACTGTAACGACAGAAATAACAGCAACGAAAAAAATAACAATAATGACGGAAATAATAGTAGCGAAGGAGGTGAAAACCATGGGGGTTAAATGGACGCCAGAGCAGGAGTCTGCCATTATAGCTCCTAAGGACTCCTCCTTAGATAATCAGACCTTACTTGTTGCGGCTGCGGCCGGCTCTGGTAAAACGGCAGTTCTCGTAGAGCGTATTATTACGCGTCTTAAAGATATGGATAATCCGTTATCGGTTCAAGAACTCATGGTTGTAACTTTCACAAAGGCTGCAGCTCAAGAGATGAGTGCTCGTATTGGGCTTGCCTTGGCTAAAGCCATGGAATCCATTGAGGATGCAGCAATGCAAGAACGCCTTGAACGACAGCTCAATCTATTGCCGTCTGCTCATATTTCTACATTGCACTCCTTTTGCCAATGGGTAATCCGGTCCTATTTCTACAAGCTCGATATTAATCCAACGGCTCGTATCGGCAATGAAGCAGAAATGGCATTGCTACAACAAGAGGTACTGGCTGATTTATTAACTAAATCCTATGAAGAGGGTCTTTATAACATCTATGAGCTAGCGGACTTCTTCAGCGACGATAAATCCGATGCGGGCTTAACGGCAAAGATTATGTCCCTATATAACTACGCCATGTCCCTTGCTAATCCTGATGGATGGCTAAGGAAAGCCTTAGAGCCTTATAAAGAGGCCATGACTATAAACCCTAGTAATACGATGTGGGGACAATATATGTGGTCGAATCATTTAGCTGTTATTGACCGTATTCGGGAGCGCTTAGAGCGGATGGAGCAAATTTTACTTGATCCCGTAGGTCCTCATAAGTGGCAAAATATATACGATAATCAACTGGCTGCACTAAGTATGCTTTCAGCAGCTCAATCTTGGAATGATATGGGCGATGCTTGTAAGCATATGGATACTTTTATTAAGGATCAATTTCGTATGGGTTCAAAAGAGGCACAAGCTTATGACCCTATGTTGGTAGCAGAGTTTAAATCTTTGGGTGGTCAAAATAAAGATGACCTCAAAGCCATGCAAACCGCTATATTCACCGTTCCGGAAGCTACCTTGCAAGAGCAGTTTAAGGCTCAATATCCAATCATAGAAGGCCTTGTAGAGCTGACGATTGCTTTTCATAAAGCCTATAGAGACATGAAGCAAGAGCAAGGCATCATGGATTTCAGCGATCTTGAGCATCTATGTTTGGCTCTTCTTGTTGAACCTGGCACAGAGGATGACCCTCAGCCATCTGAAGTGGCAAAGGAACTGCAAGATACTTTCAAAGAAATCATGGTCGACGAATACCAAGATACGAATGGCGTGCAAGAGACGATTATCAACTTGATTTCTCGCGTCGATAATAGGTTCTACGTGGGGGACGTGAAGCAGGCTATTTATAGCTTCCGTATGGCCGACAGTTCTTTATTTATGGAGAAGTACAATACTTACGGTGGTACTGATGCGGTAGAACGACGTATCGACTTGGCGAAAAACTTCCGATCTGATGCAAATATTTTGGCTGCTACGAACTTTTTGTTCTATCAAATCATGACGGAAGACGCGGCAGAGCTTAATTATACAGAGGCTGAATCGCTTATTCCTGGCCGCATCGTAGAGGATGCACCAGAGGATTGGGTTGGAGGCGACGTGGAATTGCAGCTCTTAGATGTGAGTAAGGATGCCCTTGGTGCTAGTGAAAGTGACGAAGATGAAGGGGATGACCCTGAAAACAACGAGCGTGAGCTAGATTTCATCATTCAAAAAATCAAGGAAATCCATGCTGCTAAGAAACAGGTGCAAAATCCAGATGGCACATTCCGTCAAATCGAGTGGCGAGACTTTGCTATTTTGCGCAGATCCTTGGCGGGCTGGGGGACGCGTGCCGTAGAAGCCATGCGTCAAGCGGGGATTCCTGCGGTTGTAAATGAGCGAGACGGTTACTTTGAAGCACAAGAGATTCAACTTTTATTGGCATTGTTATCCATCATAGATAATCCGGAACAAGATTTGCCGATGGCTGCCGTATTGCACTCCGGCCTGGTAGGCCTTGATGCGAACGAACTAGGCGCATTGCGACTGTCTGGTGAGGGTTCTCTATGGTCGCTCATGCCAACCTATGCAGAAGAGGCTCAAGATGAGCGCTTATTAGCTTTTATTGGTCATATGGAGCGGTGGCGCACCTTGTCGCGTCGCCATGGTGTGACCGATTTGTTGTGGGATATTTACGAATCTCAAGATTACGTAAACTATGTAGGGGCTATGCCGAATGGCCTCGTTCGTCGTGCCAATGTGCTTGCCTTATATGATAGAGCTAAGGGCTATGAAGCCTCTGGCTTCCGCGGGCTCTTTAGGTTCTTGCGCTTTGTGGAAAGCTTGCGCGACAGCAACCAAGATATGCCACTTGCCAATGTGGTGAGCGAAGCGGACAATGTGGTGCGCCTCATGACCATCCATAAGAGTAAGGGCCTTGAATTCCCTGTAGTATTCCTATCTGGTGTACAAAAAAGATTCAATATGATGGACTTGCGTTCAGAGCTTCTTATCGATAAAAATGCAGGCCTTGGTTTGAAAGGGTATTTTCCAGATATTCGCGTGTCCTTCCCGACCATGCCATGGTTTTATGTGAAAGACATAAAAGAAGCGGCCCTCAAGGCGGAGGAGCAGCGCATTCTCTATGTTGCCTTGACACGGGCACGAGATAAGCTATTCATGACAGGCTTTATTAAAGGCTTTAAAAATTCTAAAGGTGTATTAAGCACCATGGGTGAGCTCATTAAAAATGCGGCTTCCGTAGAAACTCAACAGTTACCGACAGATATTATCACACAAGCTAATAGTTATCTAGACTGGATGATTATGGGCTTTGCTCGTCACTTAGATGGTGGCAATCCGTTGCGCGTAGCCATCGAGTACGAAGGGCCAACTTATTTTGATTTACCGGATAAACAGTGTCGTTTAAAGGTTGAGATCCATGATGGCTCTCTTTATGGTGATCTTGATTATAAAGCGGACATCGACGAGACTACGATTAACAAGGTACGGGAGTTACAAGCTGTTAATTCCGTAGAATTACCGCAGGAAATCGTGGACCGATTCAACTATAGCTATCCGTACAATGATGCTACTCGCCGGACCGCAAAAATCTCCGTTAGTGAATTGAAACGACGATTCCAAGAGCGAGAACTAGAGGCAGGAACTATAGACACTCTTAATGAATCGGTTGCAATGGTAGATTTGGGTGCTAAACGAGCCGTGTCGGATGCGGTTCAGGCTATCAAGCTAGATACAACGAACCCGAATCTTAATGCCGATGACACTAGTAATATTAGTGTTCAGCCTGTTATAGTTTCGGAGGATGAATTAGCAAATTCCGTATTCGGTAGAAAGCCACAAGCACTACAGTCCGAAGAAGATATATTGACAGGTGCTCAATGGGGTACCTTGATGCATGAGGCTATGCAATGGTTGCCTCTTGTTGAGTATACGCAAGCTTCTTTGACAAAAGAACTAGATGCACTGGTGGCGAAAGGGACTTTCACAGAGGAAGAAAGAAATTTATTAAGCGATATAAGTTTGTATAAATTTTTCAGCTCTGATCTTGGTAAGCGCCTTATTAGGGCAAAACGTATCGAGCGAGAGTTGCCATTTAGCATGCTCTTTGAAGGAAAACGCGTATATGATACTTTAGAGGACGGGGAAAATCTATTCCTTCAAGGTATTATTGATACGGCCTTTGAAGAGGACGGTGAATGGGTTCTCGTAGATTACAAAACGGATCGCGTTATATCCGGAGAAGAACTCATCAAGCGCTATAAAATCCAAATGGATCTCTATAAAGAGGCCTTGCAGCGATTGACGGGGATGCCTGTGAAAGCTTGCTATATTTATAGCTTCCGCTTGCATGATGCAATCATTGTGGACTAATGCGCATAGATTCTTATAAATTAATAAACACAAAAGCTCTCTATTCGTTGATAGAGAGCTTTTGTGTTACCAATTACTTGTTATATATGTGGTAGTTTAGGCAGATTTAAGGCTTTTTTCTTTTTATGCTTTGCAGGTGCAAATACTTTGAGTACGCGCGGCAATACTTCAATGTCTACTGGCATAGCAGGACCTGCATCACCATCCATATTGGTCGATAAATCATCGACGTCAGATAGAAGTTCGATATGAGCTTTTTTCACAGTTAATGTCGTTGTATAACGAGAGTTATAGATGGCACCACTGATAATGAGTGGTAATACGCTGAGAATATCGAGGATAAAATATTCCTTGAAGATAATGATACGCATATAACCATCATCTACAGAGGCTTCTGGCATAAAACGTTCAAAGCTAGACACTACATTGGTAAGTAGGGCTAAAACGAGAGGGGATTTGCAGATGAAATCGTCGTTCTCTGTTTTGATGCGGTACGTGTAGTCCTTTGTAGTGAACAACGCTTGGCCTGCTCTCAAGAAATACGCGAGAGGGCCGAGTATGCTTTTTTCCTTTGGTGTAACTTCATCCACAACCTTAGGAATAACACCAGCTGCAATATTATTACAGAAATACCGATCATTACAACGGCCGATATCAATGGTTCGAGTTTCATTGATATCGATACGTCTGATAGCTTGCGTTGGATTTTGGTGAATGCCGAGCGCACGAGACATATCATTTACTGTACCAACGGGGATAAATCCAAAGGTACAGGAGAATCCACCTTGGGCAATACCATTAACGGTTTCGTTAACAGTGCCGTCACCACCCATGCAGAATACGGCATCAAACCCGCGTTCACAAGCGTCCTTAGCAAAACGTGTAGCATCGCCTTCGCCTCTGGTGAATTTGACCTCAATCGTTTCGAACAAGGTACTCAATTTCCATTGTAAATCGAGGGCATAACGGCGCGCTGCACCTCCTCCTGAGACAGGGTTGATGATAATCAAACAACGGCTCATAGTATACTTCCTTACTTTCAAAAATGAGATATAGCTATTATCTATAGTTAAATTGACAGTCTTAATGATGAGTTCTATAATTGTAATGTATGCACTTAATTTCGCACAACATACTGTCTAAGATATGTTGTATACTATATTATACTCATTTTAACCGTTCTTTGAAAGTGTGAAAGCACGAATGGTTAGTAAGGTTTAGGGGATAGTAATGGGAAGACAAAGTTCAAAAGATAAATACAAATTGTCCGCAGTGGATTCTATCGAAAGATTACCTCTCAGTGAACAAGTATATTTAACATTAAAAACAGCTATCTTAACAGGCGAATTGATGCCTCAAGAGAAGCTTAACGAAGTAAAGATTGCAGAACAATTGCAAGTGAGTGCTACACCTGTGCGTGAAGCATTCCGTAAATTGGCTAAAGATAATCTCGTAGTTATCGTTCCTTGGAAAGGTGTTACTGTAAAAGCTGACACTCCAGAGGAAATCGTAGCACTTTACCAAGTGCGCGAAGTAATGGAAGGCCTTGGAGCAAGATTGTGTGCTCGTCATGCTACGCCTGAGCAAGTGGCAGAGTTAAGAGCGCTTTGTAAAGAAATGCATGAAATTGAAGATGCTACAGAGCGTGTTGATGTGAATAGCCGATTCCACACAATGATTGCTCATTACTCTGGTAATGAACGCATTGTAGACTATTTAGCCGGCTTCCGTGAACGCGTTAACCGCGACATGTACATCAGTTCTTTCAATGCCGTACGTACCCATGACTGTGATGATGAACATGATCAAATTGTGAATGCTATCGAACGTCACGACGAAGTAGCTGCAGAAACAGCTATGCGTCAGCATATCAATAATGCATTTATCTTCAAAAAAGCAAATGCAGAAGTACAACATAAAAAACTTAATGAAGTATAATGCCTGCTGATGCTGATGCTGATGCTGATGCTGATGCAATGGGCATAATGACATATGAGAGGCTCCGCCAATGGTGGAGCTTTTTTGATTATTATTCTGAATATCTAATTCAATTTTCATTTAGAGTACTTAGAGCATCTTGATGTAAATTAGTTATCATTTGTTGTATTTAATTAACCGTTGTTTTAGACTATCGGATTAGTTTGCTTTTGTTTGGTTTCGAGACGTTCTCTTGGTGTGGTTCAGAAGCTCTAGCCGTTTATAGTGTGATGTTAGGTGCGCATTACAGTTTTTATAATCTATAACACGCAGTCTTACGAGCTGACCTACGTTGATTTGAAAGGCTTGAGCGATTTTAAAAAGAATTTCTAAAGACATGCCCGAGATGCCTGTACCACATTCTAATTTACTTAAATAACTACGACTGATACCAATGTGACGAGCTAACTCTTGTTGAGACATATTTAGGGACACACGAATAATGGCGATTTTATGACCTAAACAAACATATTGATGTTGTAGAAACGGGTCTTCGTACGTGTTGATCCGCAGTTCGGTGAGCGGTGTAGCCGAGGGGTTCATAGGGACTCCTTCCTTTTCCCTACTCTCTAAATATAGTATACTGAGATTGTTAGCGTCTGACTAATATAGAAAAGTAGATAATTATCGGCTATTACAGATAATTACACGAATTGTGAAAGTAGTATTACATGTATGCTATAGTAATGTGATCATAACATCTAGTATGTTATCTTGAGTAGAGGAGGCAATATGGAAAAATACATAGCCGTTGCCCTCGGTGGCGCCACTGGGGCCTTATGCCGTATGGCTCTCGGTGAATGGGTGATGACAAAGGTCAGCTCGTTTCCGTATGGTACGGTAGTAGTAAACCTCGTTGGTTGCCTCATTATCGGTCTAGTCTTAGGCCTTTATATGCAAAAGCCAGATCTACCTCAGTGGGCGAGATTTTTCCTCGTTGTAGGTGGGCTAGGTGCATTTACCACCTTTTCAACCTTTGCCTTTGAAATGCTACAGCTTATGATGGCTGAATCCTATGTACAAGCATTATGGTACGGTGTAGTACAAGTCGTGGGGGGCTTAATCCTCTGTTGGGTTGGTATGCTAGTAGTGCGTCTACTCTGTAGTATTTAAACATATTAACATTGAATAATAGTATTAAATACATTTTGATGTTATATCATAGTATATTTTATTATTAATGACTTGGGAGATATTATGAAATCTATTAGAACACAAGATGCCGTAGGGCACACATTATTACACGATATTGTAAGAATCGTCATCGGTGAGGTGAAAGACACGCCCTTCCGCCGTGGCCATGTTATCACAGAAGAGGATATTCCAAAATTATTAGACCTTGGTAAGGAGCATATCTTTGTGATGGAACCAGAAGATGAGGGGTTCTTGCACGAAGAGGATGTAGCTCGTGCTTTATACCATATGGCAGGCGGTGAAAACATGCACGATGGCCCTATGGCACAAGGTAAAATTGAAGCCATTGCGGATGTAGATGGCCTTTTCAAGGTCGATGTAGACCGATTACATGCTATCAATAGCATTGGTGAGTTGACTATTGTAACAAAATTTAATAATACACCTGTAAAAGCAGGCGATAAACTAGCAGGCATGCGCTGTATTCCATTATTGTTAGAAGAACAACAAGTAGAAGATGCAAAGAAAATTGCTGATGGTAAGCCTTTGTTACATATAAAGCCGTTCGTGCGCAAAACAATGGGTATCGTTACGACTGGTTCTGAAGTATTTGAAGGTCGCATTAAAGATGCTTTCACACCAATCATTGAAGAACGTTGTGCTGAATTTGGTGTTACAAAGGTAGCTCACGAAATTGTAACGGATAATACAGACGATATCGTGGCGGCTATCGACAAGGTGAAAGCAGCAGGCGCAGATATCATTTTCTGCACTGGCGGTATGAGCGTTGACCCAGATGATCTCACCCCAGGAGCCATTAAACGCTATGCAGATCGCGTAGTTACCTATGGATTACCAGTGTTACCAGGGTCCATGGTTTGCATTGCTTACTGTGCAGATGGCACACCAATTCTTGGTGTACCAGGTGGTGTATTGTTCAGCAAACCGACTGCTTTTGATGAAATTGTACCACGCCTCATCGCAGATGATGAAATCACCAAAGAAGATTGTATAGCGATGGGTCATGGAGGATTCTTGGGCTAATAGGCTAGTATAACTAGAATAGTTAGAATAACTAATATAGCTATTCTAAGTAATATAGCTAAAGCAAACAATATAACTAGAATAATTAGTATAGCTAATATAATGAATATAGTTAATATAGCCAATATAAGGAGATAAGATAAATCTTATCTCCTTATATTGTTACTATGCTATTAATTTATAGTATGATGAATTTGGTAGAATTTTTATCTATCGATAAAATTGATAATTTTATCTATTTTGTTAAAAAATCGTTTACTTCATTTAATATTTAAAGTACAATAATAGTTAAGGATAATGATAATACATTATTTAATAATGGACATATTTTATGCTGAGTTTTGTTGAATATATATTATAAATGATAATATATTATCCGTTGTATTTATAATTTTAGATGTAGGGAGGAATAGTAAACGATGAAAAGCAAACAAGTTGCATTATCATTGGCAATACTACTTGCGTTAGGTACGGGAACTGTATTACATGTAGAAGCACAAGGAAATCCGACAGAGTATTCACGTCACTTTGGTGATGAAAATACGGTTACCAGTGACCATAGTTTAGCAGTAGGTTTCAGAAATACGGTATCCGGTTCATATTCAACTGCTGTAGGACAGTCTTCTACCGCATCTGGTGAGACTTCACTAGCTATCGGACGAAGTGCACAGGCAACTGCTAATAATACTAATGCTATTGGTCGGAGTGCACGAGCAGAAGGTGAAAATGCTACTGCAATAGGTCATGGATCAGTTTCTTCAGGGCGTAATTCAAATGCCTTTGGTTCATCCGCTAAAGCATCTGCTGAAGCTTCTACAGCGGTTGGCAATAGCACAAAGGCTAGTGGTATTTCAAGTACCGCTACTGGATTTAATGCTGAGGCATCTGGTAATTTCTCTTCAGCATATGGTAATGATGCTAGAGCAAAGGGAAATCGTTCAGTAGCCGTTGGATATAATGCAAAAGCTGAAGAGAGTGCAACTGCTGTAGGTAATAATGCTAATGCTGGTGCTGCAAATGCTGTTGCACTAGGTTCAGGTAATACGATTACTGCACGTGGTGGAGTTGGAATTGGTAGCAGTAATTCTGTTTCTGGCATTGATTCTGGTGCTTTTGGGGTTAGTAATAACGTAGCACAAGCAAATACATATGTACTGGGCAGTAATGTGACGTCAACACAAGGAAATAGTGTTCTCTTAGGCAATGCATCTA
>CAKQBP010000037.1 GCA_934216375.1 uncultured Veillonella sp. | reverse complement strand
GTACGATATCGAACGGAGGCCTCTGAAGAAAGAAATCAATATGGTACATGTACAAGCTTTGTATGAGACCGGTAAGTGGTCGCTCCATTCATTAGCAAAGCGTTATGATGTGTCTATTACGACGATGGCGAATCGCTTGAAGGAATATGGATTGGTTTGTCAGCAATCAAATAAAAACGTCTCTATAGATGTAGTACGTATATGTAGGGCTTATAAAAGTGGAAATAGTACAGATGCCATTGCTCGTATGTATGGTATATCGCGATGGAAAGTTCACCATGTATTGCGGCATATGGGGAATTGCTTACTTCCTAAACTTCGAAAGCCTATGCGCGTAGAGGAGATGGCTTATTTATATATTCATCATCACATGAGTACAGATGACATTGGACTGGCTTATGGGATACGTGGTTCTACAGTGGCAATGTATTTGCGAGAGCAAGGTATAGAAATAAGGGCAAATACTCTTGATCTAGACGAAAATAAGATTAAAAAACTCCGTGCACAAGGTTATGGAGTTGCAAAGATTGCACAGGTGATGGGATGCTCTACCTCTGCTGTGCGAAAGCGTCTAGCTATGAAAAAATATATCTCTCCTTGATGTAGTGTGGTAGATACTATATACTTAAATTTATACAATGATGGGAGGAATATTATGCTTGAAATTATATCTGCTTTAACACCGTTTTTATTACTGGGCTTAGTGGCTGCTGGCTTATCTCGCCTTTCTGGGGTAGCCTTATCTATGGTTGTAGTACCAACTTTATTGATTTGGGGTGCAACTGCGGTTGACGTAATCGCCTTTATGTTGCTCTTTGTGGTGTACAACAACTTCACTATGGAAACACAAGATATTCGTTTAGATTATAAAGATCTTGTCTTATTCCCTAAATGGCGCTTGTGCATTCCCTTCATTTTGAGTTTGGTGAGTGCCTTCTTTGTTCCTGCTGCAGGCATTGCTGTTTTTATGGCTTGCTTTGTTTTAGAGTTATTGGCTACTGTGTATAAACGCATTCCTGAAAATAAACGGCCTCGTTTACAGCGCGTAATAGTAGCATCGATTTTGAGTGCCATTGTAACAGCTGTAGGTGCTTATATAGGCCCTAAAATTCCTAGTGAATTCTACTTTGTCTGTGTAGGCTTAGCCATTTTAATCGTTACGGACTTTGCATGGTATGCCGGCAAGCATAGAGATGCTTTTAGAAACGTATGGGATAGCATTTGGGCTGGTTTTAATATATTCTTAGGCATGTTTGGCATAGAGGCTTCATATTATCCAGCTGCACTTACGCGATCCATTCCAAATCCAATGGATCGCATGTTGCCTATGGTTACTGTAGTAGGGGGCTATGCAGGACTTATGGTCGTATTCGGCTTTTATAACATTTTTTCTATACCGTCTTTAATTACAGCTATTGGTGCTGCTATAGGGATACGCCTCTTTGGTATGTATGAATTTCCTCGGAATGGCAGTTTCTCTTATTTGGCAATCGGTTTTGCCGTGGCTGCTGTAATTTGCTTGTATCTCGTATCTCCGACACCAGTTGGTTTTGATCATATTAATACCTTAGTTTCTCAACCAATTGGCCAATAATAATAGATAATATAAGTCTATTGATATATTTTAATAAGTTCTTTAGTTGCTTTCACCTAGGAGCTAATTGGATTATAATGTGTGATATATCTCATATATTGTATTGAAAATTAAGTTCATATTAGAATGTGAAAGGAGTTGATGCTATATGGCAGAAACAATTGAAACAAGACCATTCCCTCCATTCTTACCAAAGAAGGCAACAGTCATGATGATGGGCACATTTCCTCCAGAACAATCAAAACGTGCTATGGAATTCCATTATCCAAATTTCCAAAATGATATGTGGCGTGTTTTTGGCCTCGTATTCTTTGATGAAAAGGATCATTTTAGAAATGGTGAGGAAAAAGCGATGGATCCTGAGAAGATTAAAGCCTTTTTGTCTGAAGCTGGAATTGCATCTTGTCCTACTGTTTTGAAAGCTATTCGCGAAAAAGGGAATGCATCTGATGCATTTCTTAAGGTCGTTGAACCAGTTCCACTTGCGGACGTACTGGAGCAAATCCCTGACTGTAAGCATATTGGTACAACAGGCGGCAAGGCTACGGAGATTTTATTGAGCCTTTTACCAGAAAAGGTTAAATTACCTAAAACTGGTGAAACAATTCCTTTTGTATTTAATGGTCGGGAATTGACATTGACACGTTTGCCATCTACATCACGTGCCTATCCGTTGAGCCTACCGAAAAAGGCTGAAGCGTATAAGAATTTCTTCAAAGCTTGTGGTCTAAAAACAAAATAAATATTTAAAGTAGCACCTTTAATAGTTGGCTTTGGGTCTTTTGGTCTCATCTGTCGCTATTGAAGGTGTTTTTATATCGTAAAAATATATGAGATATTAAAATGGAATTTAATGCATATTTATTGTGAATATGTAGTTTGTTATAAATAAAATTGATGAGATATACAATATTTTAATTCTTGCTTTTTATAATGAGAGGTTTATAATTAACCGTTGTCGCAAACTGGTTGACAATAATTTAAAAAATGGAGTTGATAATATGGATAAGGCTAAGGAGGCCTTGTGGACAAAATCCTTTGTCCTTGATACTTTGATTAATTTCTTAGTATTTTTAATTTATTATTTATTAATCGTTATTATTGCGGTTGTAGCAAAAGATAATCTTCATGCTACGGCTAGTCAAGCGGGACTTGCTGTTGGTATATATATTATTGGCACCGTTGTAGCCCGTTTGTTGGCAGGACGGTTTATCAGTATCCTAGGGTGTCGCAAGATGCTCTATTTAGGGTTATTGATTTACTTGATTTCAACAGCTATGTATTTCTACACACCTAATTTACTAATGCTTGATAGTGTTCGTTTCTTAAATGGTTTTGCTTATGGTATTACATCTACTGCTACAAGTACTATCATAGCTGCTATTATTCCTACGTCACGCCGTGGGGAAGGGATTAACTATTATGGCTTATCTACCTCTCTCGCCGCTGCAGTAGGGCCATTCTTAGGTATCTTGATGCTTCATAGTCTTGGTTATGATTTTATCATCGCATTCTGTGTTGTACTTATCATCCTTTGCGGTATTGGTTCTGTAATCATGAAATTTAATGAACCTAAACTTGGTATTGAATCTGAAGCACATAAGAGCATTAGAATCTCGGACTACATTGAACCACGGATGAATTCAATCAGTCTTGTTTCCATTCTAGTCGGTTTTGCCTACTCTGGTGTTATTGGCTTTATGGCAGCCTACACAAAAGACCTAGATCTTATTATGGCAGGTACCTTCTTCTTTGTTGTATATGCTGTAGTTATTACTATAACAAGACCATTGCTTGGTATTGTATTTGATATGAAGGGTGAAAACTTCGTTCTTTATCCTTGTTTTGTATCCTTAGCACTTGGTATTTTTTTATTATCCATCGCCCACTCTACATGGCTTGTGCTTTTATCGGCTGTGTTTGTTGGCCTTGGATATGGTACATTTATGTCCAACGGACAAGCTGTTACTGTTAAAATAGTACCTGTTCATCGTATTGGTGTTGCTACATCCACATACTTCATTGCCTTGGACATGGGGCTAGGCTTTGGCCCCTATATTTTAGGCGCTGTTAAAGAGGTTGTAGGTTATACTAGTATGTTCCATGTAACTGTTGTTGTGGCGCTGCTTGCACTAGTTGCTTATTATTTATTATATGGTCGTTATGTGGGGACTGAAAGAGATCTTTCTTTAAAAGCTCGCGCTGAAGAGGAAGAAATTAGAAATCGTAAGCGTAATAATAAGCTTGCGTAATATGTAAATTAAAAGGACTATACGAGCCTAGGCTCGTATAGTCCTTTTTGTTATCTACTACTGCTTTGCTAATGCTATTATTTTTCGATATTTACAATATTAACGATAACTTCAACAGCTTTTTTCATATCATCGATACATGCGAATTCATGACGGCCATGTAGGTTTTCTACGCCTGTAAAAATATTTGGTGTAGGAATGCCCATGAAGGAGATTTTGGATCCATCTGTGCCACCGCGAATAGGATCACAAATAGGTGTAATCCCAGCTTTTTCCATTGCTGCTTTGGCTACATTTACACATTCCATATTATCTTTGATGACATCGTACATGTTGTAGTATTGGTCTTTTACAGATACTTCACATACTTCACGACCATATATTTCGTTCAATGTTTGACCTGCTTGTAAGAAGAATGCTTTTTTTGCTTCGAACAGTTCCTTGTCATGGTCGCGGATAATGTAGTTCATTTTACCGGTATCTACTTGTGTTTCCATGCTCATGAGCATAAAGAAACCTTGGCGACCACAGGTGTGTTCAGGAACAGCTGCTCCTGGCAATAAAGCGTCAAATTGCATAGCTAGTTTAGCACAGTTGATCATAATGCCCTTGGCTGTGCCTGTGTGAACAGAAACACCTTTTAGGGTAACGGTACCGCCAGCTGCATTAAAGGTTTCGTATTCAAGTTGGCCTAGACTTTCACCATCGATAGTGTAAGCATAGTCTACAGGAAATTGTTTAACATCGAAGTGGTCCGCACCAGTACCAATTTCTTCGTCTGGACCGAAAGCACACATGATTTTACCATGTTTGATTTCTGGATGAGCTACGAGGTAGGTGAGTGCTTCCATGATTTCACAGATACCAGCCTTGTCGTCACCACCGAGGAGTGTTAAACCGTCGGTTACAACTAAGGACTTGCCAATGTAATTTTTTAGATTTGGAAAGTCGGCACGTCGGGTGAAGATTTGGTGTTCTTCGTTGAGGCAAATATCACTACCATCATAGTTTTCTACGATACGAGGTTTAATATTTTCTGCATTATAATCAGCTGTATCCATATGGGCAATGAAGCCGATGGAAGGAGCTTTCTCATCAGTGTTAGCATGTAATGTGCCGATGACAAAACCATTTTCACGATTATAAATAACCTCATCTAAACCTATTGCCTTTAAATCGGGAACGAGCACATTCGTAGCAAAGTCTACTTGAGTTTGAGTACTAGGAATGGTTGTACTTTCCTCATTAGACCGTGTATTTATGCTCGTATAGCGTACAAAACGTTCGACCATTGATTCCATAATGAGCCTCCTCGTAAGTAAACATACGTGTTATACAGGGCAGTATACGATACCGTTACATAATAGAGATTCTTAATATACTTTCATTGTAGAACAGGGACGCCAAAAATGCAAAATAATTATTTATAGGGGGTGTGTTGTTTTATTCGCATAGTGCATAGAAAACCATTGAACCATGTGTAGTACCGTGTTAGTATAAAGGTGAATAGTTATACGTTTGTACTTTTTCTGTGAGGAGGTTTTACTATGTCGGACGAGGTTCGTTCCATTCCACCCATAGAACCGGTGTTAGATCCTAAGAAAGATTACGTAGAGATTAATTCATATGTAGTATTCTGGGGCTTGTTCTATGCGGCAGTTTTCACACTGGCTGTTGGCTATTTATGTTTGAAAATAGGTCAAACTGTTGATGCCTTTGCTCCAGTATCTGTACTTGCTATGGGTACAGCAGTTATTTTAAAGCGGCAAAATGCTTTTGCCGAAACGGTACACATTCAAGCTATCGCTAGTTCTAGTACGAACACATTAGCAGGGGCTATGTTCTTCTTGCCCGCTCTTTACATCTGGAATGTTACAGATGTATCCTTTGTACAAATGGCGATTCCTATCATTCTTGGCGGCGTTTTAGGTGTTTTATTATGCGTTATGTTCCGTCGCTATTTCGTTGAGGAAATGCACTATGTGTATCCGTTCCCAAGTGGTCGTGCTGCAGCGGAAGTATTGATGAGTAATGAAGGGAGCAAAGCAAAACTTATGCTTGGCTCTGGTTTAATTGCTCTCGTGTATGACTTTATTCTTAATAGTTTAGGGTGGTGGCAAGAGGTTATTCGCACTGCTACCTTTAAGTGGGGGGCAGTCCTTGCAGATCAAACTAAGCTAACCGCAGCGGTAGATACTGATGCAGCATTGCTTGGCCTTGGTTATTTCACGGGCCTTCGCTATGCGGCTATCATTGCAGCGGGTTCCTTCTTCTCTTGGTTTGTATGTATTCCGATTGTGTACTATTTAGCGCCTGAACATATCATGCAAATTGGCGGCCATGCAGTTCCATTAGGGGAGGCCCCAATTCGCAAGGTATTCCTTGATTATGTTCGTCATATTGGTATCGGCATGCTCGCTATGGCAGGCATCATCGGTCTAATTACAATGTCTAAAGTGGTAGCAAATGTTGTTAAAAATGCAGTGCTTGACATCTTTAGTTCTAAAACTGTAGATGTTAATTTGCTTCGTACACAACGTGACGTACCTACATCTTGGATTGGTGCTGGCATCTTGTTATGTACAGTTTTATTTGCAGCATATTTCCATTTTATGTATGCTGAAAGCTTCGGACAAACAATTGTAGCGTTCTTAATCGTTCTTATTATGTCCTTCCTATTGTCTGTAGTGGGAATTAGCTCCATCGCTTATACAGGTACGGAACCAGTTTCAGGTATGACAATCTTTATGATTATCATCTCCGCTGTATGCTTAACCGCAGCAGGTATGACTGGTAAGGTCGGCATGATTGCAGTCCTCATGATGGCATCCTTTATCGGTACTACTATTGGGATGGCTGGTAACTTCATGTCTGAGCTTAAGGTGGCACATATGACAGGTGCTACACCTAAGAAAATGGAACAATGGCAAATCGTTGGTACTATTCTTTGTGCCGTACTTTCTGTAGGTGTTATGATTCTTTTGAACGATGCTTATGGATTTGTAGGAGATCATGCATTAAATGCACCTCAAGCGAACGCTATGGCTGCCATCATTGAGCCAATGATGACTGGTGGTAGTGCTCAATGGCCTCTATACATGGCTGGCGCATTATTTGCAATCATCTTGTGGATGGTAAGAGTTCCACCGTTGGCATTTGCCTTGGGTACATACTTGCCAATGGAAATTAATACACCATTACTTATCGGAGGTTTGATTGCGTATCTTGTACAAAATAGTACAAAAGACAAAGAATTGGCAGATCTTCGCTTCTCCAAAGGTAGTACAATTGCCTCTGGTCTCGTAGCTGGTGGTGCTATTGGCTCCTTGTTCAGTGCGGTGCTTCGCATTGCAGGTGTTGATGTATTTGCTCAAGCTTGGGTAGAAACACCTGAAGCGACATACCTCAGTATCGTAATGTATTTATTACTCTGTACGTTCTTGTACAAGGTAGCTATGTATATAAAAGCTAAACATGCTAAATAAATTACATACTATATATCCTAAATGAATTGAATAGCTTATTCATTCTATAAATAACCAGGAATCCTCCATTTTGGAGATGACCGCCTTTATCAAGTTTCATCTATGCTTGGTAAAGGCGGTCTTTTTATATACTTAGGAATGTTATTTTCGATATAGCTAAAAACTATATCAATTCAATACCTATTGGTATAGTTGGATTTATTGACCCGTATTATATCGAATGTTATCATAAAACTATAATACCTTTAGAGGTATTATTTTTATTATGCTCATAAGTGTAAGTATAGATATATTAGTTGATTAAGAAGAACTCTGTTTCTAGATAGAACAGAGAGAAGTAAGGATAATAATATGAAATTTAAGAAAATAGCAGCTCTATTAGGGGCTTTCACCATTGCTAGTAGTTTATTAATCGCAGGCTGTGGTAAGGAGGGGAATAGTCAGAAGGCATGGCGCGTAGGTACTGATGCGACTTATGCACCATTTGGTTTTAAAGATAAAGATAGTGGTAAATTAGCTGGATTTGATATTGATATTATCAATGCGATTGCAAACGAAGAGGGCATAGAAGCAGATATTCAAAATCTAAACTTCGATGCGCTTTTACCAGCATTACAAAGTAACACCATCGACATTGCTATTTCGGATATGACTATTTCTGAAGAACGAGCAAAATCCGTTGATTTTAGTAAACCGTACTATATTGCAGGTAATGGTCTCGTTGTGAACATTGATAACACCAATATTAATAGCTTTAAGGATCTAGAAGGTAAACGCATTGGTGTATCCATCGGCTCTACTGGTGCAGAGATTGCTAGCAAGATTCCCAATGCCGATGTACGTCAGTTTAATATTATTGTCGATGCGTTCTTAGAATTGCAAAATAAAGGCGTCGATGTAGTTATCAATGATACACCAGTAAACGAATATTATGTTAATGGTAAGGGCAAAGGTATCGCAAAGGTTACTGGAGAGGACTATGATGCGGCACCACTAGGTATTGCTGTGAAAAAAGGCAATACAGAATTGCTTAACAAAATCAATGATGGTTTGGCTAAGATCAAAGCAAACGGTAAATATGCAGAAATTTATAAGAAATGGTTTGGTAAGGAGCCTCCAGCAGAGGTATTAAAATAGTTTGTAGATAGTACCAGAATGTATTATTTGATATAATATGCTAGGTAAGCCTCGTGTTATATGAAGGTATGTATAGAATGGGTGATATGATGGCTAAACGAAGTGCATTTTTAGATATTATTAAGGAAAAGGGCGCCCTCGTCTTAGATGGGGCTTTAGGGACCGAATTAGAGCGTTATGGCTGTGATATTCAACATAAGTTGTGGTCTGCTAAGGTTCTCATGGATCAGCCAGATATCATTAAGAAAATACATATTTCTTATTTAGCTGCGGGTGCCGATATCATTCAAAGCTCTGGCTATCAAGCGACAGTAGCAGGCTTTAAAGGTTTAGGTTATGGAACGGAAGAAGCGATAGAGCTCGTTAAACTATCTGTTCGTTTAGCCGTGCAAGCTCGTAATGAGTTTTTAGAAGCAAAGGCGAGTGGAGCGCTTACATTGCGTGGTATTAAACTTGGTGAAGAGACCCCTGAGGGGGTTAGATATTTTTCTGAAGGTGCTTTACCTAAACCGTTGGTGGCAGCCTCTGTAGGACCTTATGGCGCTTTCTTGGCTGATGGCTCTGAATACCGTGGTTATCCTGATGTGCAAACAGAATATCTAGAGATATTCCATATTCCACGGCTAGCATTATTCTGCGAAGAACATCCAGACATATTATCCTTTGAAACTATACCGTCTTATGCTGAAGCGATTGCTATTGCGAGAGCTATGTCTGATCCATTTACATCAAAAGGTATTCCCGGATGGATTGCTTTTTCCTGTAAAGATGGGCACCATGTTTCAAGTGGTGAAACCATTATTAAATGTGCACAAATGATCGATAAGGTACATCCTATTACGGGGATTGGCATTAATTGTACCAAACCGGAATATGTAGAATCATTGATAAAAGATATTCGTACTGTTACAGATAAACCGATTGCTGTATATCCTAATCTTGGTGAAAGCTATGATAGTAAAACTAAAACTTGGTATGGCGATGCTGCATCATTTGTAGACTACGTTGAGGTATGGCGAAAAGCTGGAGCTGAAATCATTGGTGGCTGTTGTAGAACGACACCTGAAATTATCGGTGATATTGCAAAGAAAATTCACAACTAATATAGTGTGATATACAAAAAGCTATTCGAGT
>CAKQBP010000036.1 GCA_934216375.1 uncultured Veillonella sp. | reverse complement strand
TATGAGTACCGAAAAGAAAGAAAAGCGTATCCTTTTAGTAGGACGTAGTGGTTGTGGCAAGACTACATTAGCCGATACGATTACGCATGGATCGGCTACGTATCATAAGACACAAGCTATAACGCGCGTGGGAAACTTCATCGATACCCCAGGAGAATACATGGAAAATCCTAATTACTATCGAGGCATTATCTTGCACGCCTATGATGCGGACTTAGTGATTTTTATGATCCCAGCCGGTGATGAAACAACCATATTCCCACCAAGCTTTGGTAACTCCTTAAACCGCGAGGTTATAGGTGTTGTATCAAAGGTGGATACGGGTAAAGATATAGAGACGCCTCGACGCAATCTTAAACTAGCAGGAGCCACTAAGATTTTTGAAATATCAGTTCACGACGAAGAGTCGTTAAAACAATTATGTAACTACATATACGGTTAGTTGAAAGAAGGATTTTCCATGGACAAAGGATTTGAAGAACAACTTAATCAATTTATTTTAAATAAGGCGATCATTCCAAAAAGCTTGGGTCTATGGGAACGATATTTTAAAAAAATGTGCCTTGCTTGGCAGGATATGAAACCTGAGATTCATACTCAGCATATTATCTTTTCTGCAGATAATGGTATTTCCGTAGATGGTTTAATCGGTTATAACTATGAGATTACTCGTAAACAGTCTCAGAATATGATTGATGGTAAAAGTGCAGTTGCTAATTATTGTATCTTTAACCATATTCCTTATGAAGTGGTAGATGTAGGCATTGCTTGCCCACAAGGTATTGGGGTCAATCGAAAGGTTGCTCAAGGCACAAAGAATATATTAGACGGTGCTGCTATGAGCGCTGAAGAATTTGATTTAGCGTACCAAGCGGGATATAACCGCGTTGTCTACTATGCAGAATCGGGAATTAATCTATTTTCCTTCGGAGAAATGGGTGTTGGTAACACGACTACGTCAGCAGCTGTCTTGAGTGGTCTTACAAAGCTAGACCCACGTATAACCGTAGGTCCTGGATCCGGTCCTGAAGACGAAGCGTACATGAATCAAAAACGTGAGTTTGTACGGACTGCGCTATCTCACCATAAGGGGCACTTAAATAGTCCAAAAGAAGTAATTAGCCGCGTAGGTGGCTTTGATATAGCCGCTATTACAGGTGCTATGGTAGCTTGTACAGACCTACATATTCCATTTGTAATCGATGGATATATTACAGCAGTTGCAATGGCTTGTGCTACTCAAATGAATGGAGAAGCTCCATTATACGGTATTCCATCTCATTATTCTCGCGAGGTAGGAATGGCCGCAGCATTGGCTTATGCAAATATTCGTCTTGATGAAGTTCCAATCCATGGACAAATGGCATTAGGTGAAGGTACAGGGGCTGTACTTATGGTACAGTTGCTTAAAACCGCTCACTTTGCCTTTATGAATATAGGTACTATGGTGGAACTATTAGAAAAATAAATTTGTAATCATTATTCTATATTTTGTAAAAGGAGAGAAAACAGATGACACAAGAAGCATTAGGTATGGTGGAAACTAAGGGGTTAGTAGGCGCTATTGAAGCAGCTGATGCAATGCTTAAAGCAGCTAATGTGGAACTCGTGGGCAATGAAAAAATTGGCTCTGGTCTCGTTACTGTTATGGTTCGTGGTGATGTAGGTGCTGTAAAAGCTGCTGTAGATGCAGGTGCAGCTGCTGCTGAACGCGTAGGCATTGTTATCTCTACTCATGTAATCCCAAGACCACATAAAGATGTAGAAGGTATTTTACCAACAAAGGGTGAATAATTATGGCCGATACTAAAAGTATGGTAGATGAGATTTTAAAACGCGTGTTGATGCGTATCGATGGTACTGACTTAAGTAAAGCAACAGGCGCAACAGGTAATACATTATGTGCTTCGTCACCTGTAAGTTCACCTACTGTAAGTCAATTACAAACTTCTATGATTACTGAACATGTAGGTAGCACTACAACAGGCGATACAATTGGTCTCGTTATTGCCAATGTAGACAGTCAAGTATTGGAAGCTATGCAGCTCACTAAGTCATATCGATCGATTGGTATCTTAGGTTCACGTACGGGTGCAGGGCCACAAATCATGGCCGCTGATGAAGCTGTAAAAGCGACGAATACAGAGATTGTTAGCATTGAGTTTGCCCGTGATATGAAAGGTGGCGCCGGTTCTGGTTCCCTCATCATATTTGGCGGCAATGACGTATCCGATGTAAGACGTTCTGTAGAAGTAGCATTACGTGAATTAGAACGCACCTTCGGTGAAGTGTATATGAATGAAGCAGGTCATGTGGAAGTTCAATATACAGCTCGTGCAGGGAAAGCTTTGGTGACGGCTTTTGGTACCCCAGAAGATAAAGCCTTTGGCTTGATCGTTGGTGCCCCAGCAGCTATCGGTGTAGTTATGGCGGATACAGCCGTTAAATCAGCTAATGTAGATGTGGTAGATTATCGCTCTCCATCGAGCTCCGTTATGAGTAATGAAGTTATTTTACAAGTTAGTGGTGATTCTGGCGCTGTTAAACAAGCTGTAAAAGCAGCACGTGATGTAGGTTTAGTATTACTAGAAACCATGGGAGAAAAACCTAAGAATAAAGGTAATGCTTATATTATCTAATGAATGTTGTTTCAAAGAGTCATATATTCATTACATATCATTATCACGTCACAATAAATGATACTTTCACAATGTGAATAGGAGAATTCATAATGGCAGAACTAAATGAACAAATGTTACGGGCTATCATTATGGATATAATGGATGAAGTAGGTATGCTCAAGGATGAACCTGTGCAGGAGAAACCGAAAGAAGAACCTAAAACAGAGTCTAAAGAACCAGAATTAAAAGATTTGATTCGTCAAATGTTAGTAGATATGCAACGTAGCTAACATTATAGGAATGCATAAATCCTAGGTGCGAATCATCAAAGAAATAGACGTCGGGAGGTGGCATGGTGAAAGATTCACTAGGGTTACTAGAAGTAGCTGGTTTGCTGGGGGCTATCACCGCATCAGATGCAATGGTTAAAGCTGCAAATGTACGGCTCATAGGAATAGAAAAGACGAGAGGACTTGGCTGGATGACCGTAAAGGTAACTGGTGATGTGGCAGCTGTTGAAGCAGCTGTTCAAACAGGTGTGGCGATTACAAAAGGTATGAACTTGTATGTAGCTCACAAAGTAATTCCTCGACCTGCAGAAGGCTTAGTAGAATCCTTTAATGATGATTTTACAGATAAGCCGGCTAAGGTAGCTGATGAAACAGAGAAACCCCAATTAGATGAAAAGGTTGTTGAGGTGTTAGATGAGATAGTATCTACGATCATAGAACCGAAAAGTTCTAAATCAACAGGCACAAAGAAAATAACACCAAAGAAAAACCCTAAAAAGAAATAAAGTAGTAAATAATAAAGGAGATTATCATGAATAACGCATTAGGCATGGTAGAAACAAAAGGTTTAGTAGGCGCAATTGAAGCGGCTGACGCAATGGTAAAAGCAGCTAACGTTACATTAGAAGGTACTGAAAAAATCGGTTCTGGTCTTGTAACAGTAATGGTTCGCGGTGATGTAGGCGCTGTAAAAGCGGCTGTTGATGCGGGCTGTGCAGCAGCACAAAAAGTAGGTGAAGTAGTATCTACTCACGTTATTCCACGCCCTCATAGCGATGTAGAATTGATCTTACCTAAGAAAGGATAATAGCTTATGGATCGGGAACAGATTCGTGCTATCGTACGAGAAGTGATCGAAGCCATGTTCGAATCGTCCATTCCCGTAGGTGTGAGCAATAGACATGTCCATCTATGTCAGGAGGACTGGGATATATTATTCCCTAACCAGGCTATTACTAAAAAAAGTGACTTAAAACAAACTGGAGAGTTTGCTTCAGAACAAACAGTTACTTTAGTGGGGTCTAAAGGGGTCATTCAAAATGTCCGCGTATTAGGTCCTCTTAGAAAACAGTCACAAGTAGAGGTATCTTTGACCGATGCTCGTGCATTGGGTATAAAACCTCCTATTGTGCTATCTGGTCATTTAGAATCAGCCGTAGAGATTACTCTATGTACTGAAAATGGGGAAATTACAAAACCTATTTGCATTGTTGCAAAACGGCATATTCATATGTCTCCTGATGATGCAAAACGGCTTTCTGTAAACGATGGCGACAGCGTAAATATTGAGATTCAAACACCAGAGCGCACCACTGTATTTAGTGATGTCATCGTTCGGGCCGTACCTGGTTTTGTTCTAGAGCTCCATATTGATACAGATGAGGCAAATGCTGCCAATGTACAAGGTACAGTGATGGCGAGAATTGTACAGTAAAGTAGGTGATATGATGAAAGGTTTGAAAAAGGCAAATAATACCTTGCAAGAGTTCTCTGATCTTGTAGAGTCTAAACAAGTGAGCTCTCATAATCAAAAGAATTTGCGCGTAGGCATTGACCTTGGTACATCATCTATTGTCCTATCCGTAGTAAACGATAAAGGTAAACCTATATATGGTGCTTTTGAATACAACGAATCTATTCGAGATGGCCTTGTAGTTGACTATGTGGGAGCTGTTACGATTACGAGCGCGTTAAAGGCTAAGGCGGAAGCTGCCTTAGGCATAGAGCTTGTATATGCCGCAGCAGCTGTTCCACCTGGAACGATAGGCAAGAATAAAGAGGTAGTAGGTCATGTTCTTGAAAGTGCCGGTTTTGAAGTAACCTGCATTTTAGACGAGCCTACCGCTGCTGCTAATGTGCTAGGAATCACCGATGGCGCTGTTATCGACGTCGGTGGTGGTACTACGGGCATAAGCATTTTAAAAGATGGCCGAGTTGTATATACCGTAGATGAGCCTACAGGAGGCACCCATATGAATCTTGTTATTAGCGGGGCCTATGGCATCTCTATTCCTGAAGCGGAAGCTTATAAGCGCAATGAAGCGAATAAACGTGATGTATATGCAACCATACGACCTGTAGTTGAAAAAATGGCAGCTATTTCTAAGCGTGCGTTACATGAGGGCGGCTATGAAAAGGGGACTCCTATTGTTGTTGTGGGCGGTGCTTCTAATTTTGAGGAGTTCACAAAAACCTTTAGTCAATATATAGGGTTACCTGTTCATAAGCCACTGTATCCAGAATTTGTAACGCCCTTAGGGATTGCCATGGGAAGTGAGCATTAATATGGATGCATTAGTTAAACTGGTCCTAGAACGCCTAGAAAAGCGCATGACATCCACTGCTACTTTTATGGTCACAGAGTGCAATAGCTATGATGAGCATATATTGTTGCAGAATCAACTCATTTCTTTCAGTGGTATAGATTATGGTCATATACGAGAGTTAATGAGCGATACATTGGTGCCTTGGGTAGCCTGTTTGCACCGTGCATTAGCGTATGACTGTGAGGTGACAATACGCCTAGCAGTTCCTGTAGCCTCGTTGATGAATCCATCAGTTATTCTAGATTGGCCTATCAGATTTCTAGATAAATTTGGACGTCCTATATGTGCCAGTTATCAAGCATGGATAACGGCCTCTTTTGTAAGAACTTGTGAACGTCAGTCTATTATCGTCATATATAGGGGACAACGGTTCACCATGGCTGCTCGTGATGAAATTGAGCGCTTAGGTATCACAATAATTGAAGGGAACGAGAAGTATGCAAGTCGGTAAAGTGGTGGGTAGTATCGTATCTACTCAAAAGCATGAATCTCTAAAGGGAATGAAGCTGATGATGGTAGATATTCTCGATGGAGAACAAGAGTTGACGGGGCGCATAGAAATCGCCGTCGATACAGTATGTGCTGGTGAAGGTGAATATGTGCTTCTAACTCGAGGCTCATCGGCACGGCATATTTTCGAAGATGATAAAGGCACCGCAGTAGATTGTGCTATTGTGGGTATTATTGATAGTTTTGAAAAATAATTGTATAGGAAATAGCTGGTGCCAGAGTTAAACCTAGTTATTGTGTCACATCATGAATATATCCTTGATTGTGTACACTGTTAGTTGACATGGTCATTGCATCAGCAATGCAACCTATATGGAGGTTCATGATGGAAAACAATACACAGTTGAAAGAAATGATCCGCTCCATGGTTATAGATGTATTACAGGGGCAAAAGCAAGAAATGGCCTCATCACAACCTGTTAAACAAGCGCCTAGGGGACAAGTTGAACCAGGTGTATTTGATACAGTTGATGATGCAATTCAAGCAGCAAAAGCAGCGCAAGCGCGTTTTGAAGATTGCACCTTGGCAACTCGTGAAAAGGTAATAGCAGACATCCGTGCTGCTATGCGTCCACGAGTACAAGAGTTGGCTCAAAAAACTGTTGAAGAAACAGGGATGGGGCGTGTTGCAGATAAAGTATTAAAATTAAACCTTACACTCGATAAAACACCGGGTGTAGAAGATCTCGTTACAGAGTGTGAAACTGGTGATAATGGCATGACATTGTATGAACTGTCTGCTTATGGTGTCATCGGGGCTATTACACCAAGTACAAATCCAGCAGAGACGTTAATATGTAATACTATCGGCATACTAGCAGCAGGGAATGCAGTATTCTTTAGTGTACATCCTGGTGCCAAGCATCTTAGTCGATTGCTAGTTAGTGAACTTAATCAAATCATCGCCAAATCGATTGGCATTGAAAACCTTATTGTTACACTTCGAGAGCCATCTATTGAGTCTGCTCAAGAGATGATGCTACATCCAGATGTGAGCCTATTAGTTGTTACTGGAGGCCCTGGCGTAGTAAAACAAGCGCTTCAAAGTGGTAAAAAGGTTATCGGTGCTGGTGCAGGCAATCCACCGGCCTTTGTAGATGAAACGGCAGATATTAAAAAGGCCGCTCAAGATATTGTTCTCGGCGCTAGTCTAGATAATAATATTCTTTGTATCGCTGAAAAGAGCGTTGTAGCCATGCGTCAAATCGAGCCACAGCTAGTTCAAGAAATGGTAAAAGTAGGTTGTGTTCTCGTTGAAAATCAACAAGACATTCAACGCCTAGTCGATTTGACAGTGTTACCGAATGGGACACCAAATAAAAAATTTGTCGGTAAAAATGCAAGCGTTATTCTTGATGCAGCACATATTCCGTACAATGGTGATCCACGGTTAATTATCATGCGGGCTCCCAAAAATCATCCTTTTGCAGTTATTGAGATGTTAATGCCTATTTTACCTGTTGTTACAGTAGATAGCTTTGACGAAGGTCTTGATGTATGTTTGATGTTAGAAGCAGGCTTACATCATACGGCCACAATGCATTCCTTGAATATGGAACGCCTCAACCGGATGGCTCGTAAAATGAAAACTTCCATTTTTGTTAAGAATGGTCCGTCCTATGCCGGGCTTGGATTTAGCGGTGAGGGTACGACAACCTTTACAATTGCTACACCTACTGGGGAATCTACTACATCGGCTCGCTGCTTTGCGCGACGTCGTAGATGTTGCTTAACAACAGGATTTAATATTCGATAGGTGGTGAGCATATGAATAAATGGACTTTTCCAACCCAGATTTATGCAGGGCCAGATTCGTTGAATCGTCTTACAGCGTTTTCTAATGAATCTATCCTTATCATATGCGATCCATTTTTAAAAGATTCTCCGAGCCTTACGTATGTGATGAGATTAATGGACAGTAAAAATAAGGTAACCATCTACACTGATGTAGTACCTGATCCACCGATTGCGCATGTAGTAAAGGGTATTGAGTTTATGGAAGGCATTAAACCAACTGTAATCATTGCCATAGGTGGGGGCTCCTGTATTGATATGAGCAAAGGGATTGCTTATTTTGGTCGTAAATTAAAGCATATGGATATCAAATCTTTTATTGCCGTGCCTACTACTAGTGGGACAGGATCTGAAGTGACCTCTTTTGCTGTTCTTACCGATAGCGAAACACAAATTAAGTATCCTCTTGTGGATGATGCGGTATTGCCAGATGAAGCTTTATTAACGCCATTATTTGTAAAAACATCTCCACCTAGTGTTACTGCTTTTAGTGGGATGGATGTACTCGTTCATGCTCTGGAAGCCTATGTAGCGACTGCTGCCAATAACTTTACCGATGCATTGGCACAACAGGCGATTGAGCTTGTCTTTGAATACTTACCAAAATGTCATAAGTCAACAGCTACAGAGCAAGACCGCATGTCTATGCACGAAGCATCATGCCTTGCAGGGCTTTCCTTTAACAAGGCTGGCTTAGGTATCGTTCATGCTATGGCTCATCAGTTGGGAGGACAATTCCATGTGCCTCATGGTCTAGCTAATAGTATGCTCTTGCCGTATGTAATTGGATTTAATTGTTCTCGCAATCAAGAGGTGGCTAAGAAATATGCCCATTTATCTGCTAAATTAGGCTTTGCATCGCATAAAGCATCCGATGGAGATAAGCTAGGAGCTCTATTAGAGGCGATTATAAAATTACAACGCACCTTAGAGTGTCCGATGACACTTACTGAGTTTGGCGTAGATAAAGCTACATCTGAAGCGAAACTTAACCTCATGGCAGATCGAGCACTAGAGGATATGTGTTATAGATTTAATCCATACCCAGCAAATCAGGATGATCTTATCAGTTTGTATGAAAATGTTATGTAATCTATATAGAGTGAATAAAAAATCACACAATATATAATAAGTAATGTAGAAAAAAGAGACTTTAATGGTTTCATTGAAGTCTCTTTTTTATTAGGCATGATTACTTATTTATTTTTATATGATCGCTTGATAGATAGGAAAATATTGTATCTGTTGGATTTAACGATGTATGTATCTATCTCTTTATATATTACTTTAGTGATGTGCTATTAGATATACTTTTTTTCATTTCAGAATGATATAATATTTCTTACATCCTATAACAATCTAGAGTTGTTATTCAAATTTAGTCATATTCTATATAACTCATCGGAATATAGAATAACATAGATTTTATCTACAGTTGTTGTATAATAAAAATAGGATATTTAAAAATTTAGATATTTTGGTGAAAGTGCTATATCCTCATCTAATTTAGTTACTTACTTTAGATGTTCAGCACATATATATGTTGTGTATATTGAATGTGCTACTTTCACAAAAACGAGTATGATCACTTGGTGGTCATACGGTTGTTAAAAAGAGAGGTATTTATGCAGCACATGCTACGCATGGGGATTGACGTGGGGTCTACAACGGTTAAAGTTGTATTATTGGACGAACACGATAATTATTTGTATAAAAAGTACATACGCCATTATGCAAACATATTGGACACAGTATATACCTTGTTACAAGAGGCTCAAGTTGGTCATGAAGACGCTTTTGTTCATGTATGTATTACTGGTTCTGGTGGGATGGCTATGGCCGAAAAGGTGCGCATCCCATTCGTACAAGAGGTTATTGCTGAAACGCGAGCTGTGAAAGCCCTCTATCAAGAGACAGACGTTATCATCGAACTTGGTGGTGAAGATGCGAAGGTTACGTATTTAGGTCAAACTGCAGAACATCGTATGAATGGCTCCTGTGCTGGTGGTACGGGCGCTTTTATTGACCAAATGGCGACTTTATTGCAGACAGATGCATCTGGCCTTAACCAATTAGCCATGAATGCTGATACGATTTATCCAATTGCGGCACGCTGTGGCGTATTTGCTAAAACAGACGTACAAGCTTTGTTAAACCAAGGCGCATCTCATGAAAATATTGCAAA
>CAKQBP010000035.1 GCA_934216375.1 uncultured Veillonella sp. | reverse complement strand
TAATTAATGTAAATATTGTAAAATAATATACATAATAAATTATTCAAGCTAATTGTACAAATTTTATATGATTTGTACATAGGAGGGATCTATGAAGTTTGATAATGAACAGTTACTAAAATATATTGGTGCTTGTACATCACCCTATCATACGGTAGATACTAGTTTGCAGATGCTTTTGGATTCAGGCTTTACTGAGCTTACCTTAGATGATGAGTGGCAATTAGATTCTGGATCTTATGTAGTCAATGTGTTTGGTACCACCTTATTTGCCTTTCATATAGGTAAGAAACCAGAGCACACATTACGTATTGCGTCGGCTCATACAGATTTTCCTGCTATTCGTGTTAAACCAAACCCTATAACCTCTGTCAAAGGATATACAAAATTAAATGTGGAAATGTATGGTGGTCTTATCGAAAATACATGGCTTGACCGTCCATTAGGTGCAGCAGGTACGGTTGTGTTAAAAGGGAAAAATGCCTTTGACGTAGATTCTGTTCTAGTCGATACAAAACGGCCTATCGCTATTGTTCCAAATTTAGCAATTCATATGAATCGCTCTGTTAATGATGGGATTAAACTAAATCGTCAAAAAGAAATGCTTCCTATATTGATGATGGAACGAAGTAATGAAGATAATATTACAAAGCCTTTAAATAATAGAAATAATCCTAGTTTATTTCCAGAATCAGACACTCAATACGATGAGTGGACGAAGTTTTTAGCTGATGAAGTAGATTGTGATCCTTCTGAAATATTATCTTACGAAATGACGTTATATCCTACGGAACTAGGTTGTGTGCTCGGTACGGAAGGTGATTTTATTAGCTCACCTCGTTTAGATAATTTAACATCTTGCTTTGGTGTACTATCTGGTATTATTCAGGCACGTAAAATGAATGCCAATGGTGTTCGCTGCGCTATTTTCTTTGATAATGAAGAGGTGGGCAGTCGTACAAAACAAGGTGGGGCGGGTATGATATTACCAAATCTCATTAAACGCGTCTATGACGCATTAGGATATTCTAATCAAGAGATGGACAGTTTTATTTCTAAAGGTTTTATGATTTCCTCCGATGTGGCTCACGGATTACATCCAAACTATCCAGAGAAAAATGATATTACGAATATTCCTGTACTTAATAAAGGGTTATCCCTCAAGATTGCATGTAGCCAATCTTACGCCGGAGATGCTAAGGCCATTGCTATCGTTAAAGGTCTTTGTGAAGAAGCGGATGCACAGTATCAGATTTATGTAAATCGTTCAGATACTCCAGGTGGATCTACTGTAGGTTCGATTTCATCAGCTATGTTACCGATGCGTACTGTTGATGTAGGCTTGCCACTTTTAGCCATGCATTCTGCAAGAGAATTGATGGGGGCAGCTGATCAAGAGCAATTAAATCGATTAATGAATCACTTTTTAGGTGATAAATGATATAAAAAAGAATTAATTCGATGTGCATTATTAAAAGACATATGATTTTTTGTAATGAACAGTAAAAAATATATTTTATACTTTCATAATTGGTATAATCCTTTAAATATAATGAAAATATTGTATAATAAGTATATATTATTATGAATATAAAAACTCATCATAAATTTTGATGAGGTCTTCCGTAATATTGATTTATCTGTAAGTATAGGAAATATTCATATATTAATAAAAATGAAAGCTGATAGTTCATATTTGTGGAAGCTAGTAGGAGGCAATACATGAGAAAAATTAAATCCGTATTGGTTGCCAACCGTGGAGAAATTGCGATCCGCGTGTTCCGTGCATGTAATGAAATGGGTATTAAAACTGTAGCCATCTATTCTAAAGAGGATACATTATCCTTGCACCGTAACCAAGCTGACGAAGCCTATCTCGTAGGCGAAGGTAAAAAACCAGTTGATGCATATCTCGATATAGAAGATATCATCCGTATTGCAAAAGAACATGACATCGATGCTATCCATCCAGGTTATGGTTTCTTATCTGAAAATGAAGGCTTTGCTCGTCGTTGTGAAGAAGAAGGTATTATCTTTATCGGGCCTAAAATCAAGCATTTGAATATGTTTGGTGATAAAGTAAATGCTCGTGAGCAAGCTAAATTAGCAAAAATTCCAATGATCCCAGGTTCTGATGGGGCTTTAAAAAATTATGCTCAACTAGAAGAATTTGCTGATACACATGGGTTCCCATTGATGATTAAAGCCGTTAATGGTGGCGGCGGTCGTGGTATGCGTGAAGTTCATCATAAAGAAGACCTTCGAGATGCATATGATCGCGCTAAATCTGAAGCGAAAGCTGCATTTGGCGATGATGATGTATATGTAGAAAAACTTATCGTAGAACCTAAACATATTGAAGTTCAAATCTTAGGTGATGAACATGGTAATGTTGTTCATTTACATGAACGTGATTGCTCTGTTCAACGTCGTCACCAAAAGGTTGTAGAAATGGCGCCAGCTTTTGCGTTGTCCTTAGAAACTCGTAAAGCTGTATGTGATGCTGCCGTTAAAATAATGAAAAATGTTGGCTATGTGAATGCAGGTACTGTAGAATTTTTGGTAACTGCTGACGGTAGCTTCTACTTCATTGAAGTTAATCCACGTATTCAAGTAGAACATACTGTAACAGAAATGATTACAGATATTGATATTGTTCATGCTCAAATTAGAATCGCTGAAGGCTTTAGCCTACATAGTCCTGAAATAGGTATTCCTGAACAAGATAAAGTCCCTTGTAAAGGTACTGCTATCCAATGTCGTATTACCACTGAAGACCCTAAAAACAACTTTATGCCTGATACCGGTAAAATCTTGGCATACCGTAGTTCCGGTGGTTTTGGTATCCGTCTTGACTCTGGTAATGCATTTACTGGTGCCGTTGTAACACCTTACTATGACTCTTTGCTTGTGAAAGCGACAGCATTTGGTCCTAACAACGAAGAAACTATTCGTAAAATGCTTCGTTGCTTAAAAGAGTTCCGTATTCGTGGTGTAAAAACAAATATTCACTTCTTGATTAATGTATTGGAACATCCTGAATTCCAAAGTGGTTCTTATAATGTAAACTTCATTGAAGAACATCCTGAATTATTCGAATTAAAACCAGATCGTGACCGTGGTACCAAATTGTTACGTTACATTGCTGATGTTACAATTAATGGTTATTCTGGTGCAGGGGCTCAAGAGGTTCCTGACTTTGAACCGATTCAAATGCCATCTACTTTGGATGTAAGTCCAGCATCTGGTACAAAACAAAAATTTGATGAACTTGGACCAGATAAATTCAGTAAATGGTTATCTGAACAAAAACAAGTATTCTTTACTGATACCACATGGCGTGACGCTCACCAATCTTTGTTTGCTACACGTCTTCGTACCATTGATATGGCTCGCGTAGCAGGTCATGCTGCAAAAGGTGTACCTAACTTATTCTCCTTAGAATGTTGGGGCGGGGCTACATTCGACGTATCTTATCGATTCTTGCATGAAGATCCATGGGAGCGTTTGCGCATGTTCCGTCGCGAAGTTCCAAATACATTGCTTCAAATGCTTCTTCGCGGTGCTAATGCTGTAGGTTACACATCGTATCCAGACAACGTAGTTCGTCAATTCATTCAACGGGCTGCTGCTAATGGTATTGATGTTTTCCGCGTATTTGATAGCTTGAATAGCCTTGATAATATGCATGTTGCTATCGATGAAGTGCGTGCACAAAATAAAATAGCTGAAGTTGCATTGTGCTACACTGGCGATATCCTTGATGGGGCTCGTACAAAATACAACTTGGACTACTACGTAAATATGGCAAAAGAGCTTGAAAAAGCTGGTGCCAATATTATTGCCATTAAAGATATGGCCGGCCTTTTAAAACCACAAGCTTCTTATAATTTGGTATCTGCTTTGAAAGATGCTGTTACTGTGCCAATTCATTTACATACTCATGAAGGCTCTGGCAACTCTATTTATACATATGGCCGCGCTGTAGACGCTGGTGTTGACGTAATCGACTTAGCATACTCCGCATTTGCTAATGGTACTTCTCAACCTAGCATGAACTCCATGTACTATGCATTGTCTGGTCATGAACGTCAACCAGAAATGAACATTGATTACATGGAAGAAATGTCTCATTATTTTGGTAGTATCAGACCATATTACAAAGGTGTAGATAAAGCAGAAGCATATCCTAATACTGAAGTATATCAACATGAAATGCCAGGTGGACAATACTCTAACTTGCAACAACAAGCTAAGATGGTAGGCCTTGGCGATCGTTGGGCGGATATCAAGAAAATGTACCACCAAGTAAATATGATGTTTGGTGATATTATTAAAGTAACTCCATCTTCTAAAGTTGTAGGCGATATGACATTGTACATGGTACAAAACAATTTGACTGAAAAGGATATCTACGAAAAAGGGGATGTATTAGACTTCCCTCAATCCGTAGTTGAATTCTTTGAAGGTCGTCTTGGCACTCCATACCAAGGTTTCCCTGAAGAGTTACAAAAAATCATCTTGAAAGGTGCTCGCCCAATCACAGTTCGTCCTGGTGCGGTGTTACCACCAACAGACTTTGAACATATTCGACATGAGTTAGGCGAAATGGGTGCTCAAACAACTGATGAAGATATTAGTGCATACTGCTTGTATCCTAAGGTTTACCAAGATTACAACAAATTTGTTAAAGACTTTGGCGATGTATCTGTATTAGATACGCCGACATTCTTCTTCGGTATGAAACGGGGCGAAGAAATTCAGGTAACTATCGAGAAAGGTAAAACACTTATCATTAAAATGAATGGTGTTTCTGATCCTGATGAAGATGGTAATCGTATCGTATTGTTCGAGTTTAATGGTCAACCTCGTAGTATTAAGGTTCATGATAAACATGCTAAAACAACTGGTGTTGTTCGTCGCAAAGCGGATGAATCTAATCCTGGTGAAATTGGTGCTACATTGTCTGGCTCCGTTGTTAAGATCCTCGTTAAGAATGGTCAATCAGTAACTAAAGGCGAACCATTAATCGTTACAGAAGCGATGAAAATGGAAACAACAATTACAGCTCCTATCGATGGTATCGTAGAAGAGATTCTTGTACGTGAAGGTAGCCGAATCGAATCTGGTGACTGCTTGCTTCGTATTGAAGATGCTTTGAAACGATAAGCTGAAAAGCGCTTAGAATTAAAAATATTATTTCTAAAGTATTTCATAAAATGAAAAATTGAAGAATAATGGAAGAATCCCTAGGAAATCCTAGGGATTCTTTGTATTTTCAAGGGTTTCATGGTACTATATATAGTAGAGAAAATGGGCGTATTATGCGCTATTTCAGATTGATTAGTAGAAAAGGAGTAGTAACCAGATGAGATGTCCTTATTGCCAACACACAGACACGAAGGTAACAGACTCTAGAACGACTGATGAAGGTAATAGTATTCGCCGTCGCCGTGAATGTATCAATTGTGGCCGTCGCTTTACTACCTATGAAATTATAGAAGAAGTACCACTAATGGTATTGAAGAAAAATGGACGACGTGAATTATTTGACCGCGGTAAGCTACTGAATGGGTTATTGCGCTCTTGTGATAAGCGTACAGTTCCTATGTCTGTGATGGAGCAAGTAGTTAATGATGTGGAGCGTGACATTCGGAATGAAATTAACCAAGAGGTTACAACTGATCGCATTGGTGAGCTCGTGTTACAACAACTGAAAGACATAGATCAAGTTGCATATGTTCGTTTTGCCAGTGTATATCGTAAGTTTGATAATATTGATAGCTTTATGGAAGAGTTAAAAGCTCTGAAGAAGTTAGATGCTAAAAAGCCAAAACGCAAACCTGTTGTAGAAGAATAATTGATTCTGTATTACTGATTGGTTATACATGGTTTTGAAATTAGCGATGTGTGAGGCTTTATGATAGATTTACATTGTGATACGATGATGCAATTGCTAGATCATCCTGATAGTGGTGATTTATATCGCAATACTTGGAAAATAGATATAGAAAAATTACAAAAGGCTCACAGCAAGGTACAAGACTTTGCACTCTTTATCAATATTGGTGAGACGAATGACCCTTATGGACGCTATGAAGAGATGCGTAATTTGTGTATATCACAACTTCATCACTATGGAGAGCACATACAACATGTGCTCTCTTATCAAGATATAGAGTCTGTATACAAGTCTGGTAAGATTGGGGCGCTCATGTCTATTGAAGAAGGTGGCGTACTAGGTGGCGATTTGAATAAACTTAACCAAGCTTACAAAGATGGGGTTAGACTTATAACACTAACGTGGAATTATCCAAATGGTCTTGGCGAGCCACATTGTGGTGAGCAGCATAAACAATTAACATCTAAAGGTGTTGAATTCGTTGAGGCTATGCAAGATTTAGGGATGATCGTTGACTGCTCACATCTCAATGATGCTGGTACAGAGCAATTAGGAGATATTTTAGATGTTCCTTTTATAGCATCCCATTCAAATGCACGGGAAGTTAGGGCTCATACTCGAAATTTGCCGGATAATCTTATTAGACTTATCGCTAATAAGGGCGGTATTATAGGACTTAATTTTGCACAGAATTTTCTCGGCACATCGCCAATTAGTCGCATTGAAGATATTGTTAAACACGGTCTATATCTCATCGACAAGGGTGGTGAAGAGGTAGTGGCGTTGGGAACTGATTTTGATGGAATTCCACCAGATACAGAGATTGCAGATATGTCTCAAATAAGTCGTCTTTATGATGCATTTAGAGAGGCAGGCTTATCTGTGGAACAGTGTGAAAAGTTGTTCTGGAAAAATGCAGATAGACTACTAAAGGAGATTTTATAATGACTGATTTAAATCCAATCATTGCAGATCGTTTTACTGAGCATCTCGAAGTGTTTGGTAAGACGATGGAACATATGGATATTATTCAAGAAATCGGATATCGCTGTAAAGCGGCTTTAGAAAATGGTAATAAAATTTTGTTCTGTGGTAATGGTGGCTCTGCGGCGGACTCTCAACATTTAGCAGCTGAATTGATTTGTCGCTTTAAAAAGGAACGGCGCTCTCTTGTAGGCATTGCATTAACTACTGATACATCCGCATTAACAGCTATTGCGAATGACTATGATTTTGAATCTGTTTTTGCACGTCAAGTAGAGGGCTTAGGCCGTACAGGTGATGTTCTTATCGGTATTTCCACCTCTGGGAATTCCAAGAATGTTGTGAAAGCGGCTGAAATGGCTCGCTCTATTGGTATGCATACCATTGCTTTCACAGGGGAAGGTGGCGGCAAATTAGCCGAATTATGTGACATTACATTGGCTATCCCTAGCAATGTGACGGCGCGTATTCAAGAAATGCATATCTTAGCTGGCCACATTATGTGTGAGATCATTGAAGAAGATTACTAACCACTAGGTTATTAGATATAGGTACATGTTATTTCAAACAAAGGTTTATTATAAATAAGAAGACATGTATATTGGGGTAAGGAATAGGTGGATTATGATAAATACTACCATTAATCAATTTTTAACAAAACAACTACCGAACTTAAAGATTGCCGTTGTAGGTGATGTAATGGTAGATCGTTATGTTTTTGGTGATGTAAGTCGTATTTCTCCAGAAGCACCGGTTCCTGTAAACCGCGTGTCCAAGATGAAAGAGGTCCTTGGTGGAGCTGGTAATGTTGCATCTAATTTGTCTAATTTAGACTGTAAGGTGTATCTTGGTGCATTAGCAGGTAATGATGACCATGGCCGTTTATTACAACATTTACTTGATACTGATAAAATCGATACGACTGGTTTAATCACTAGTGATGACCGCTCTACTATTACTAAGATGCGCATCTTAGGTGATCGTCAACAAATGATGCGTCTTGATTTTGAAACGATTACAGATCTAACATACCAAGAAGAGCAACAACTATCTAGTTGGCTCGAAAATCTATGTAAAGTTGGTATCGATGGTATTGTCGTATCCGACTATGGTAAAGGCGTTTGTACACCTACCTTGTTGAAGACGATCTTTAGTTTGGCTAAGGAATATGGTGTGCAAACTATCGTAGATCCTAAGGGTGCTAATTGGTCTAAATACAATGGTGCTACATGTATTACACCGAATGTGAAAGAACTTGGTGAATGTGTAGGCCGTAAATTAGAAAATGATGATGCTACTATCGTAGAGGCTGCTAAGTCTGTACTTGCTACTGTAGATTTAGATTATATTGTAGCTACGCGCTCTGCAAAAGGGATTACAGTTATTGCAAAGGATGGCCGTACATGGCATAATCCTGCTACTCAACAAGAGGTATTCGATGTGAGTGGTGCAGGAGATACTGTTGTATCCATGATGATGACCTGTCTTGCAAGTGGTTTATCGATGCGTTTAGCCTTGCATATCGCCAATGGTGCAGCGGGTATCGTAGTATCTAAGGTTGGTACATATCCAATACATCGTTCTGAGCTATTAGACTTATGGCATTCCTATAAACATAGTATTCAATCAAAACCATTATATACAAAGGAAGAAATGAAAGAACTCGTTTCACAATGGCAAAGCAAAGGTGAGACCGTAGTGTTCACAAATGGTTGTTTTGACATTCTTCATCGTGGCCATATTACATACTTACAAGAGGCCGCACAGCTTGGAGACCATCTCATCATTGGTTTGAATTCAGATGCATCTGTTAAACGCCTTAAAGGCGATACTCGTCCTATCGTTAGTGAAGAGGATCGAGCAGCTTTATTGAGTGCATTGCAATGTATTGACGGGGTTGTATTATTTGAAGAAGATACTCCTGCTGAGTTATTAGCGTACTTACGTCCTAATACTCTTGTTAAGGGCGGGGATTATAAAATCGAAGATATTATCGGACGGGAGTCCGTTGACAATGTAGAGGTTCTTTCGTTTAAAGAAGGTTACTCTACATCAGATATTGTAGGGAAAATAGCCACTATGGCTAAGGAGGGCAAATTATGATTATCGTAACAGGTGGTGCTGGTTTTATTGGCAGTAATATTGTGAAAGCACTGAATGACCGTGGTCGTACAGATATTCTCATCGTAGATGATCTTACAGATGGTCGTAAGATTCGTAATATTCAAAATCTAGAATTTCTAGATTACATCGATTGTGATGATTTCGATTGTGCTATTGCTGATGGTACATTCGATGTAGGCCCGATTGAAGTCGTATTCCACGAGGGTGCTTGTGCAGATACGATGGAATATAATGGCAAATATATGATGAAGAACAACTATGAAGGTTCTAAAAATCTATTCCATTATTGCCAAGACCGCCGTATTCCATTCATCTATGCATCCTCTGCATCTACATATGGTAATGGTACAAATGGTTTCGTAGAAAAGCCTGAAGCTGAAGAAGCACTTAATCCATATGCTTATTCTAAGCTGTTATTCGACCGTTATGTACGCAAATATGAAGGTGAATATACTGCACAAGTAGTTGGTTTACGTTACTTTAACGTATATGGTCCTAATGAAGCTCATAAAGATAAAATGGCTTCTTTAGTACGCCAAATGTTCTACAAAAATAAAGAAACAGGTATCATTAACCTCTTTGAAGGTACGGATGGCTACGAAGATGGTGGTCAAACACGTGACTTTATCTATGTAAAAGACGTAGTTAATGTAAACTTTTATTTTTGGGAGCATCCTGAAATCTCTGGTACTTTCAACTGTGGTACAGGTAATGCGCATAGCTTTAACCAATTTATGCAAGCTGTAATTGATTACAATGGTCAAGGCAAAATTGAATATGTACCATTCCCAGAGGTGTTAAAAGGCAAATATCAAAGCTTTACAGAGGCTGATACTACTAAATTGTTAGCCGCTGGCTATGACAAAGGGTTCCATAAAATGGAAGATGCCGTTAAAGAATACTGTGAGCTATTAGATAATAA
>CAKQBP010000034.1 GCA_934216375.1 uncultured Veillonella sp. | reverse complement strand
ACATACGACAATGGTAAACCTATCCGCGAAACATTGAATGTGGATATTCCACTTGGGGCGGACCATTTCCGTTACTTTGCAGGCGTGCTTCGTTCCGAAGAAGGCTCTGCACAAGTATTTGACGAAAATACATTGAGCCTTATCGTTCGTGAACCAATTGGGGTTGTAGGCCAGGTAGTACCTTGGAACTTCCCATTCCTAATGGCCGCTTGGAAATTGGCGCCAGCTCTTGCAGCAGGTTGTACAGTTGTAATCAAACCTTCTAGCCATACATCTCTTAGCCTTTTGGAACTAGGCGACATTTTGAAAGAAATCTTGCCTCCAGGCGTTGTAAATATCGTAACAGGTAAAGGTTCTAAATCCGGTCAATATATCCTTGATCATCCAGGCTTCAGCAAGTTAGCTTTCACAGGCTCTACAGAGGTAGGTCTAGATGTATATAAAGCAGCATCTGAACGCTTGATTCCTGCCACATTGGAATTAGGTGGTAAATCTGCGAATATCTTCTTTGACGATGCGAACTGGAAACAAGCTCTTGACGGAGCAATGCTCGGCATTCTCTTCAACCAAGGTCAAGTATGTTGCGCAGGATCCCGTATCTTCGTACAAGATACAATTTACGATAAATTCGTAGCTGAACTTGCCGCACTATTCGATAAGGTGAAAGTTGGTTTGCCTTGGGAAGAATCTACACAACTTGGTTCCTTAATTTACGAAGATCAAGTTAATAAAGTACTTAGCTATGTAGACCTTGCAAAAGAAGAAGGAGCTCGTGTTGTAGCCGGTGGTGTACGTGTTACTGATGGCGAACTTGGTAAAGGTTGCTTTGTAAGACCTACACTTATTGTAGATGCTACAAATGATATGCGTGTAGCTCGCGAAGAAATCTTCGGTCCTGTAGCTGTTGTCATCAAATTCCACAGCGAAGAAGAAGTTATTGAACAAGCTAATGACAGCTTATACGGCCTTGGTGGTGGCGTATTTACTCAAAACATCAACCGTGCTATCCGCGTAGCTCGCGGTATCGAAACAGGTCGTATGTGGGTAAATACATATAACTCTATCCCTGCAGGCGCTCCATTTGGCGGTTACAAACAATCCGGTATCGGACGTGAAACTCATAAAGTTATCCTTGAGCACTACACTCAAATGAAAAACATCATCGTAAACTTGAGCGATAAACCATCTGGGTTCTACGACTTAGACTAATAAAATATCAATCTCTCCAATAAACTATAACAAAGAGGCACCTCGAAAGAGGTGCCTCTCTATTAATATTGAGATAAACGGAATATCTTTCTATACGCCTCTGGTGCATTAGAACCATCAGAAGGTTTTATAATAACTCTAATATATATATCTTCTTTGAAGTCTGGATATGTTGTTGCATATTCTTTGCAGAATTGATCCATTCGATTGTAAAAATTTGTTACATCTTGGTTTTGTATGGCCGAATAGGGAATAGGCATTTCAATATACAAAGAAGATGTATCGTATGTAGCATAGGATAACTCCTCTTCTGTTATATAGTTTTTCATTAATGGGAATGCAGTTATTAACGGGATGTTGGTTATCAGTATTCGCTCCACTTGTGGTACAACAGGTGCAGAGGTATGCAAGACTTCAGATATTTCAATGGGCATTTGTGGATATTTGTCAAAGGTGACTTGCCATCTATTGTTCCTATGAGATTCCAAGTGATATGTTAGATTAGGATAATCCTCATTTATATATTGTTGTACCTCATCTTCACTATAATGTGAGAGAAGATGACAACCCGTTGTTAGTATGAGGGATAGTATAATCAGTGGCAATAATATAAATCGTTTTAGGGTAAAAGGTTTCATTGTATATTCCTTTTATACTACTTTAGGAAGTTTAGTAAATCGTAATTGCTTAACAGACATTGTTTAATTTATTGGCAGAATTTTAGAGTACATTTTAGAGTACACTATTTTAATTATATTATATCTAAATTAAATGTTTACTTATATAGCTGATTAATACCACACAACTCTCAATAAACCATAATAAAGAAGCCGCCCGAAAGAGGCGTCTTTTTTGTACTTAACAATAGTCTATTATATGTAAAAGTATAGGGTATGTTATAATTGTAGCCATATAAAATCGTGTTATTTATAGAGGGCTATTATGAATTTGAAGAGAGTAATTAAATGGATTGGATATATTGTTGCTATAATAGTAGTGCTTTATATCCTCATATGGGGAGTATTGATATATTTCTTGGTAGGGAGCGATTTTAAAAATAGTTTGATTTATTTAAGTGAGCTTCAAGAGAGCGGATTATACTATGGCAATGAAAATCGTAAGATTGCTGATAATGTAGTTGCTGTTCATGAGGTGAATAATAAACTCTATTATATAACTTTAGACGGTATTGGTATTTTTGATGAAAATGTAAGTTTGCTAGATGCCTGGAATAAAGATATAAATAAATATAACACTTTCATTCCTCGGATAGATGCTAAAGAAACGCAATTTAATGTGAGTCTTGATGAGTTATACCCTAATATTTCTAGTCTTGATGAAAGTGATAGAGATATATGGCATGAAATCTTTTTTGATAGTAAACAACGATATACAAGTTTACACGCTGGACATCCTATAAAGCTACCTTTCTATGTATCGTATAGAAAGGAAAATCAGATTAAGCATAATGATATAGTAGATCTTTCTACAGGGACTATTATTGGTGAGTATGGTAGTGAGCATATTTTAAGAAATAATGCTTATTATAATTTTGAATTTGGGAAATTGACTAAAATTGATTTCTATCAGAAGGCTATATATAGCTATTATTCTAATAATCTTGATATAGGTCGGTTTAGCAAGAATAATGCAGGTGATGAGAGATATGAATCTTATGCACGAAATGAGTTAAATAAAGTAAGAACGAAAGACATAGAGGTATTAACTAATTTACTAAATCAACGATTCATAGTGTTTAATTCCTTTAACGAGTTTTCTGATTTTGATAAAATTACCTTTGAAGCATTAACCATTGATGCAATTAAAAATCGGAATGCTTTACAACTAGGGCCGTTAGAAAATCAAACCCTACAGCAATACTTAAGTAAATAGAATACATACATAGTGAAGAGTATATGTACTGAATGAAAGTAAGGCGTAATAAACTTATCCATAAAGTATAGTTGAGGAGCATTTCATGGATCTGTTTCAAATAAGTAAAATGTTAAACATAAATGATTTACAAGAAATTCTATTTAGAAAATGGTCAAAGGACAGGATAAACTATGATTCATTTAGATTATCTATTAATTATAGGAATATTGCTTAGTGTTTTACTATTTCTTTTGGTTGGCGTTTTCTATTATAGAAAATGTAAATTTTTAAAGGGAATAAATATTTGGTTCATAATAATACTTAGCGTTTTGTTAAGTTATTTATTATATCCCTTATATGAACTGACGGATTATAGAGAAGAATTTACTTCTATAGTTATCATCTCTGCGATAATTATTAAAATAATTATCAATTTATCTATATTTATGATTGCTGATAAAATAAGAACGAAATGGATTTCTAGATTACTATTAATTTATCCTATATTGTTTTGCTATGTGTATCAGGTGGAATCGTTTTAATGGAACGTTTTTGGACGAGAAGAAAACAGATTTAGTTTAGATTCAAAATAACTCTTATAGCGCTCACTTTCAAAATATGTTATACTATTCAAATGCGCATAGTTCGTGCGCGATAGGAGGAAACACATTTAGATGTTAGAAAAATTTGAACAATTAATGATTAGCGAACCTGTTCTAAGAGCGTTAAACGATATGGGCTTTGAAGAGCCTACGCCAATTCAACAGGAAGCTATCCCAGTAGCCATGAGCGGTAAAGACATGATCGGTCAAGCTCAAACAGGTACTGGTAAGACAGCAGCATTTGGCTTGCCTGTATTGGAACGCGTAGACGGGAATGAGCGTCACGTTCAAGTAGTTATTTTATCCCCTACACGAGAATTAGCTATTCAAGTAGCTGAAGAGCTTAACAAAATGGCTCAGTACACGAATATCACAGCACTACCTATTTATGGTGGTCAAGATATTAATCGTCAGTTCCGTGCCTTGAAAAAGAACCCTCAAATCATCGTTGCCACTCCAGGCCGATTGATGGACCATATGGATCGTGGTTCTATCAACTTTGACCATGTGAAAGTTGTGGTATTGGACGAAGCCGACGAAATGTTAAATATGGGCTTTGTTGATGATATCAATAAAATCTTGGGTGCTATCCCAGAAGACCATCAAACATTGTTGTTCTCTGCAACTATGCCTAAAGCTATCCAACAATTAGCTGAAACATATTTGACAGAGCCAACATTGATTCGCATGAAACCGACTCAAGTTACGATGGACTTGATTGAACAATACTATATCGAAGTGCAAGACCGTCAAAAATTCGATGTTCTTTGTCGTTTGTTTGATATCCAAACACCTGAACTTGCTATTATTTTCACGCGTACGAAACGTCGTGTTGATGAAGTGACAGAAGGTCTTAAGAAACGTGGTTACATGGCGGAAGGCATCCATGGCGATTTGTCTCAACAAAAACGGGACAGCGTAATTCGCCAATTCCGCGAAGGTACCATCGATATTCTCGTGGCTACAGATGTGGCAGCTCGTGGTCTCGATATTTCTGGTGTATCTCACGTATATAACTATGATATGCCTCAAGACCCTGAAAGCTACACGCACCGCGTAGGTCGTACAGGCCGTGCCGGTAAAGCGGGTCAAGCGTTTACGTTCGTTATTCCTCGTGAAATGGAGCATTTACATGCTATCGAACGTTTAACAAAGCGTAAAATCGCACGTCGTCGTGCACCTTCTTTAGGTGAAGTTCTTGAAGGTCAACAACGTTTGGCAATTGAAAATCTCGTTGAAATGACAGATAATTTAGAAGCATTGGCGCCATTTAAAACTAGTGCTGAGGAATTGTTGAATGATACAGACTCCGTAACACTGTTGGCAGCAGCTCTTAAATTGTTAACAAAAGAACCAGATACTACTCCTGTAAATATTACAGAAGAAAAACCATTGCGCGTACGCCGTCGTCGTGAAAGTGGTCGTAGTGATCGTCGCCGTCGTGATGGTGATCGTCGTAGAGATGGTGACCGTCGTCGCAGCCGAGATGATCGTAAGAGTGATCGTCGCAACGACCGTAAAGGTGATCGCCGCCGAGATGATCGTAAATCTGATCGTCCGCGTGGTGACAAAAAAATTCGCCATCAAGGTGAAGGCTTCAAGCCTTACTTTAAAGACTAATAGGATGTGGGTTGCTTCTGGCAATCCACATTTTTTATTACTTAATATCTAATACTATTTATCTTGATAAGTATTGAGAATTTTGATATAATAAATAATAATTATTTCTTGTAAACGGCCGATAATGGCCTATGCCTAATAGATTTCCAAGTGGAGAAAGGTAGATTATTATGGATATCGCACAAATTTTGCGTAGCCAGGGGTTTAAAGTAACCCCACAGCGTATTGCGATTTATGATGCTTTGCGTGGTCATCATGATCATCCAACCGCTGAAATGTTGTATCATACGTTGCGCCCAGAACATCCAAGCATGAGCTTGGCTACAGTGTACAAGACGATGGAGATTTTTGAAAAAATCGGTCTTGTTAAAATTCTAGAAGTTGGTGATGAGCGCGCTCATTACGATTGGGATACACAAGCTCATTCCCATATCCGTTGCATCCGTTGTAATAAGGTAGAGGATATGATGGGCATTGATTTGAAAGCTATCAAAACGATTGCTGATCAAGGTAGTGAATATCAAATTACAGGTCAACATATTACCTTCGAAGGTGTTTGTCCTGAGTGTGCAAAAAAAGAAAGTCATTAATAGATAACCCCTGTTGTTGAAGGGCTCCTTCACGGCAGGGGTTATATTAGTTATCATATATCTTTATCTATTAGTGTTATAGAATAGCTATAGTAACAAAAATAGCTATAAGCATAATACAATAGATATTAGAGTTAGGCGTTTTATAATTATAAAATTGTAGAAATCGTATAGTCATATATAGAGGAGTATTATGTTTGTAATAGGCAGTCACTTATCAATTAGCAAAGGTTATTTACATATGGGCAAGGAAGCTACTAAAATTGGAGGCAATACCTTCCAATACTTTACGCGTAACCCTCGTGGAGGGGGCATGCGAGCTCTCGATGTTGAGGATATGAATAACCTTAGTGCATATATGAAAGAGCACAACTTTGGCACTTTGTTAGCACATGCACCGTATACCTATAACCCATGTGCCGCCAAAGAGGATTTACGCGCTTTTGCGAAGCAATCTATGATGGAAGATTTAGAGCGTATGGAGTATTTGCCAGGTCAAATGTATAACTTTCACCCAGGTAGCCATGTGAAGCAAGGCGTAGATCAAGGCATCGAATATATTGTGGAGTGCTTGAATGAAATCTTATTTCCAGGTATGAAGACAACAGTCCTTTTGGAAGTAATGGCTGGTAAAGGTACAGAAATTGGTTCCCGTTTTGAAGAAATTGCGCGCATTATCGATGGTGTAAAGCTAAAAGAGTACATGGGTGTGTGCGTTGATACTTGCCATATTCATGAAGGTGGTTATGATATCGTGCATAATCTTGATGGCGTTATTGACGAATTCGATCGAATTGTAGGTCTTGATCGTTTGAAAGCCATTCATTTAAATGACTCTAAAAATCCTATAGGTGCCCATAAAGATCGTCATGAAAAGATTGGGGAAGGACATATTGGTATCGATGCTATTGCTCGCGTTGTAACACATCCTAAATTGACGAACCTGCCATTCTACTTGGAAACGCCAAATGAATTAGAAGGATACGCAAAAGAAATTGCTATGTTGCGATCTATTGTAGAGAATAAATAATTAAATCACAGATGTTAATTTAGTTATATAATAAATATGTAGAATACTTGATGCTATACTAGTTATTGCAAACACATTAAGTTATTAAAACTATTGAAACTATCAAAACTATTAAATCTATTTAAACTATATAACGTTATTAAACTTCCATAAAGTTATGGGACTAAGCATTTGTTTTTGCATTTAAATAGATACATTGTGTAAGGTGTAGGGAGAACTGGAAAGGGGGACGAAATGCGTTTTTTACATACTGCCGATTGGCATTTAGGGCGTATTTTTTATGGCCAGTACTTAACAGAAGACCAAGCTCATGTATTGGAACATCAGTTCTTTAATATTTTGAAAGATGAAAATATCGATGGCATATTGCTCGCAGGGGATATTTTTGATAGAGCGGTGCCACCCATTGAAGCTATCGAACTGTGGGACTCCATAATTACTCGTCTCGCTATGGACTACAAGGTGCCTCTCTTTGTGGTGAGCGGTAATCACGATGGGGCAGAACGTCTTGAAGTGGGACGCTCTATGTTGAGTCAATCGGGTATCCATATTTGGGGCTCTCCTCATCACGCGTTGAAGCCTTTTGAATTTGAAGGGACAGATGGCAAGGTGGCTATTTGTCCTATGCCTTTTAGTGAGCCCCGACGCATAGGGGAGGCTTTATTTGCTGATGTAGAGTCTACTAATACAGAAACTACCAATATTGAAATTGCTGACATAGTAACACCGTGTTATGAACAAAATTGCGAAAGCGCTTTGAATCTGCACAATTATGACCAAATGTATCAGGCTTGGAGTAATTACTTGTATAAACAAGTGCCTAAGGGGATGCGCAGTATCGTCATTAGCCATGCCTTTGTTATGGGCGGTGAAGTAGGGGGCTCAGAGCGTACCTTGTCTGTAGGTGGCAGTGAACAGGTAAATCCTCAAGTCTTTAAGGACTTTCACTATACTGCCTTGGGACATTTGCATGGGCCTCAGCGAATGGGAGCTGATCATATTCGCTATAGTGGATCCCCATTAAAATATTCCTTTGATGAACATATGCAGAAGAAGTCTTTTACCATCATTGATATGGATACAAAGGGGAACGTAGATATTAACACGATTCCTGTAGAGGCGAAGCGAGACGTAGTCATTTTGGAAGGATATTTTGAAGACCTGTTAAATGATAAAGCATTACAGGCTAAACATAGGGATGATTATGTACAAGCCCGTTTACTTGATACGATGCCGATTATGGATGGAATGGCTAAATTGCGCCAGGTTTATCATCGTTGTATGACCATTGATCTAGTTGGTCGCGTGGCAGGACCAATAGCAGAGATGGGCGATGCGGTTTTTAAAGAATTAAATGAGCGTCAATTATTTAATCAATTTGCAGAAACTGTGTGGAAGGAACCTTTAACAGAGCAAGAACAGCAATATATCAACTCTGTATGGGACCGAATTCTTAAGGAGGACTAAATGAAGCCTATATCATTAACTATGGAAGCCTTTGGTCCGTATCGTGATTCGGTCACATTGGACTTTAACGAGCTCCAAGACCATTCCATGTTTCTCATCGCTGGCCCTACAGGGGCAGGGAAAACATCAATCTTAGATGCCATGGTGTATGCCTTGTATGGTGAGCCGAGTGGGGAAGTACGTAAAACAGATGCTATTCGTAGTGACTTTGCAGAACCTCATCGGATGACTCGTGTTGATTTCTCCTTTGCTATTGGCGATGCACAATATCGTGTTGAACGGTTACCGAAACAGATGGTAGCAAAGAAACGTGGGACAGGGATGCGTGAGCAGAATGCTAGCGCTACTGTATATGAAAAGAAAGACGGAGAGTGGAAGGTTATTGCTACCTCGGCTGCCGCCATTCGCGATACCATTCAGCAAATTATAGGCTTTCGCAAGGATCAGTTCTTACAAGTTGTGCTATTACCTCAAGGGGAATTCCGAAAGTTGCTAGTTGCCTCTACGAGTGAACGTGAGGAATTACTACATACACTCTTTAGAACGGAACTATATCGAAAATTACAAGAAGCACTGAAGGCTGCTTATGATGAAGCAAAGGCAGGTATTGAAGAAAATCTAACTAAGCAAACTGCATTTATGCAGTCTATCCCTCATGATGGAGCGACTCCAATGGTAACCATTGAGCATGTGCGTGAGTTACTAGCAAATCGGGGCCCTCATCGAGATGCTCTCGCTGTAGAACGAGATGAGGCAGTAACCGTAGTAGAACAGTTTAATGTGCTTCGAAATCAATGGTCTTTATATAATCAGGCTCAACAATCTCTTACTGAGGCTACTTTGAAACTTGACTTGGTGAAAGCAAGGGAAACTGAGCGCATAAACCTAAATGAAAAGGTTCAGTTCCTTAACTCTTTGGCACCAACGCATGAATTATATAAACAATATATTGAGAAACAGGCTGTATTAAAAACTTTAGGACAGGCTCTTTCAGATGCAGAAGAACGTGTGAAACTGGCAACCCAACATGAGGCTAAATGTTTAGAGGTTTACAGTGGCTTAGAAGGTCAAGCTGAAAGTATACAAGCTAAGAGAACTACCTTAGCTCAATTTCAACAACAAGCGGAGAAGTTTGACGAGTTAGATGTATTGAAAAAGGAATTCTCCACATTACATAGTAGTTTAGAAGAATTTGATAGTAAAAAAAGCGAAGATGCCTTAGCAAAACAACGGGAGCTTGTAGAAACTTTAGAAAACGATTTAGAAAGTTCGCGTAAACAGTTACAAGATAAAAATAAATTCTTAGAGGCTACTCCTGTTATTCAAGGGCAACTAAATGATTTACATAGATATTCTGAATTACTAGAAGAAATTAGTAAGGTACAAAAAGAAATCGATGATAAAGGTCAAACGTTAGTGTCTTTAGATGAAATAGTGCAGGTTGCAAAGGTACATCTTGAACGATTAGAGCATCTAATGCAAGAAGGGCGTGCCTTTGAGCTAGTTCATTTAGTTGTAGATAATGAGCCTTGTCCGGTCTGTGGCTCTACAGATCATCCACGGTTAGCAGCTAAGCCGGAGATGTATCCGACTAAGGATGAAATTGAAGAGGCTCGCAAAACCCGTGACGTGGCACTGCAAAAGCAAGCTAGCGAAGTGGGACAACAGAAAACATTAGATGCT
>CAKQBP010000033.1 GCA_934216375.1 uncultured Veillonella sp. | reverse complement strand
GCATGGCACATGATAGTAACTGCAACAGGAAGACCTGCGATGTGAGTTGCACCCCATTCGATGTTTACACCGATACAAGTTGTAGTGCCACCCAATTGTGGTCCAATACCAGTTTTGTTAACCATTTCCATAATTTCTTCTTCTAATTTTGCATAGTCTGCATCTTTATGAGGTACACTAATGTCACGAAGCAACGCTTTTTTGGACATAACAGCTGCTTGGTCCATAGTACCGCCAATACCTATGCCGAGTACGATTGGAGGGCATGGGTTAGGGCCTGCATGTTTTACGATTTCAAGGACTGCATTTTTAACGCCTTCCACACCATCAGCAGGTACGAGCATAGCTACATCGGATTTATTTTCAGAACCGAAACCTTTTAATTCTACTTGAATATCTACTTTATCGCCAGGAACGATTTCAGTGTAGATGATTGCAGGTGTGTTATTTTGTGTATTTTTACGATTGAACAATGGTTCAGCTACAACGGATTTACGAAGATAACCTTCAACATAACCAGCTGCAACACCAGCATTGATAGCTTCTGTAAGGTCACCACCAACGAAATGAACATCTTGACCAACTTTTAAGAATACCATAGTCATACCAGTATCTTGGCAGTATGGACGATCTTCAGCATCGGCAATTTCTGCATTTTTAATAATTTGATCAAGAACGATACGACCTACTGAAGACTCTTCTGTTTCACGGCCTTTTTTCAAACCTTCATAGATGTCTTTTGGCAAGTGGTAAGCTGCGTCCATACACATTTGACGGACTGTTTTTGTGATTTCAGATACTTGAATCTCGCGCAAGATAATCCCTCCTCAGGAAAATAGTTGAATATTAATTCTAATACCGATGAGATAAATTAAAATTCTCAAACATATGAAAGAATATCTATCTCAAACCGATGAGATTAACTCTATACATAAATCGTAGCACACAATATAGGGGGATTCAACGCCCCACCTATACAGTTTTCTCAATGCTTTTTCGATTTTTGAGAATTGTTTTCATGAATATTTTTGTATATATTTCGGTTTTTCAATAGGCCATATAGACCTTATTTTCTAGTCACTAAAATAGCCCTTCATTGTGATAAAAGTCATAGTCTATCATATATCAATAAGATTTTTATATCTTATATTTTTACCTACTTTCTTATATATAGATTTGGTTTAAAATTAACCACAAACATAGGCTATATCTAATAAGATAAATACACTTCTCTTTTAACTGATACTACTTTTCAACTAAATCTTATAAACTTTTCTATAATGCATATGTATACCGATTATCTTCAATATACTTATATTGCTAACTCCCATGCATTTGGAGTCATACAATCACCTTAGAACACAGTAAATACCTATAGTTAATAAGCTCTATAGATTTTATTAATTTTAATGACTTTCTCATCAAAATTATTGATAACTAATTTTATCTATAAAGTTATGTCTTTTAGTCATAATTGACAGTATCTATTTTATAGTGTTTTAAAAAAAATGCTTGCTTTTATAATTAATCTAACATATAATAACAATCGTACCATTCCTCGATAGCTCAGTCGGTAGAGCAATCGGCTGTTAACCGATCGGTCGTAGGTTCGAGTCCTACTCGAGGAGCCATTCTGGCCCGTTGGTCAAGCGGTTAAGACACCGCCCTTTCACGGCGGTATCCCGGGTTCGATTCCCGGACGGGTCACCACATGGACGATTAGCTCAGCTGGGAGAGCGCCTGCCTTACAAGCAGGATGTCGGCAGTTCGATCCTGTCATCGTCCACCAAACTAAAGGAGCAAGCTGTTAAGCTTGCTTCTTTTTTTTATATATATGATATAATAATATAAATTGTATAATTTGTAATTTTAAAAGAGTTTTATTAAGAGGAGGAATTATGTTACATAACTTCGGACTCTATAAACGTCCACTACTTACAGTACTTGCTGTACTACTCACAACTGCATTTACAACAGCTAGTGCCGCTATGATCGATTTGAGTCAGCTAACACCAAATACAACGCAACCTGTGGCTCTTAGCACTATACAAAGTAATACACGTAATGAGGCTTCTACATTGACCCCTAAAACAAATATGGAGCCTGTCATAAAAGTAGCTGCAACACCAACATCTACACCAATTTCTGGAGCTTCAGAAAAAGCAACTATTAATGCTACTAGTACAAGTTATGATGGTCACTTGGAAAACTTTCCAAGCCGCAAAGTAACTATTGTTGTACCAGCAAATTTGCGCAATGAAAACACAGCTCAATTTGGTCACTACATGACAGATCGCTTATCAAATACACTTAAATATCCTTACTATGATACAACCATTGTAAGCACTAACACACCAACTGCAGAAATTAAAGCCGCTGATCTTGCTCAAATTGCAGAGGCCCAAAATTCTGAAATTGTTATTATGCCTGTGCCATTACAAGATGTATATGTACAAGTTAATACTATTAACAGCCCAGATTCGTACAATAATGATAATCATGAAATTTATATCGCTGCAAAGGTTAATGCCCTTTTATACTATTATGATGTAAACGATAAGGTAATCCATACTGTTCGTACGGGCTTCAACCAAACTGATGACTCTTTAACTATGCCAACACATAAATCAGTTTGGAACAAAGTTATGACTATATTACTTGATAAATTACCATACAAACGAATTCCAACAGACCATGACCGTTACCAAGCACCTGGTATTAATTCTGAGGCACCTGTTGTACTAGATTTTCAAGTAGAACAACCTAAGAATACTGCATACTCCTTAAAAGGTGTGAGCGTCTTGTAGATAAATTTCTTAAAAAAAGGCTAGCCATCTGGCTAGCCTTTTTCTTATAACATTTTTGTAACATGCAAGCGCAGTAAAGCACGTTGCAATGCTGCTTCCGCTCTTTCTACATCAATATCAGGTGTAGGATTTGATAACCGACCTTCTGCACGCTCTTTAGCTCGACGAGCACGTTCCACATCAATGGATGTTGGATCTTGACAGTCAGGGGTTACAATACTCACCTTATTATGTTCAATTTCACAGAAGCCACCAAATACAGCATATTCACGAGATGTTCCATCTGGTTGATCAATGCGTAAAGGTGCTAAGTCTAATGCAATAATCATAGGCGCATGATTTGGCAAAATACCAAAAGCACCATCGATAGCTTTACCTACAAAGAATGTAGATTGGCCTTCAAATACGATTGCATCAGGTGTAATTATCTGTAGGGTCATAGGTTCCGCCATGGATTATTCCCCCTTCTCTTGCATTTCCTTTGCTTTTTGAACGGCTTCATCAATGGTACCAACCATGTAGAATGCACCTTCTGGCAAATCATCATGCTTACCGTCCAGGATTTCTCTGAAGCCTCTCAATGTTTCGGACAATGGCACATATTTACCAGGAGAACCAGTAAATACTTCTGCTACGAAGAATGGTTGACTCAAGAAACGTTGAATCTTACGAGCGCGAGATACAGTTAGTTTATCTTCGTCAGACAATTCTTCCATACCGAGGATTGCGATAATATCTTGAAGATCGCGATATTTTTGCAATACTTCTTGTACGCCACGAGCTACTGCGTAGTGCTCTTCACCAAGTACATGTGGGTCCAAAATACGGCTTGTAGAGTCTAACGGATCCACCGCTGGATAGATACCAAGTTCCGCAATGGAACGAGACAATACTGTTGTCGCATCCAAGTGAGCGAATGTCGCTGCTGGAGCAGGGTCAGTCAAGTCATCGGCAGGTACATATACAGCTTGTACAGAGGTAATAGAACCTTCTTTAGTAGATGTAATACGTTCTTGCAATGCCCCTACGTCATTAGCCAATGTAGGTTGGTACCCTACGGCAGATGGCATACGACCTAAAAGGGCAGATACTTCAGAACCCGCTTGGATAAAGCGGAAGATATTATCGATAAACAAGAGCACGTCTTGTTTCTTCACATCACGGAAGTATTCAGCCATTGTAAGGCCAGTAAGACCTACGCGCATACGAGCCCCTGGTGGCTCATTCATTTGGCCGTATACGAGAGCTGTTTTGTTGATAACGCCGGACTCTTTCATTTCGTTCCACAAGTCATTACCTTCACGAGTACGTTCACCTACGCCGGAGAATACGGAGTAACCGCCGTGCTCTGTAGCAACATTGTGAATCAATTCCATAATCAATACGGTTTTACCTACACCGGCACCACCGAAGAGACCAATTTTACCACCTTTTACGTATGGAGCGATAAGGTCAACGACCTTAATACCTGTTTCCAAGATTTGTGTATCCGGAGAAAGGTCATCAAATTTAGGTGCTGGACGATGAATAGGCCACTTTTCATCAGCCACAACTGGAGCTGGATCATGGTCTACCGTTTCACCAAGTACGTTAAAGATACGACCTAATACGCCTTCTCCTACAGGGATGGAGATTGGAGCGCCAGTATCTTCCGCTTCCATATTACGTGTCATACCGTCAGTAGAACTCATGGCAACGCAACGAACTGTATCGTCGCCTAAGTGTTGCATAACCTCTACTACGATTTTTTGTCTATCGTGTGCCTTGTGGTCATGGTAGATGTGGATGGCGTTGTAGATAGCTGGTAAATGACCAGCATCAAAGCGCACGTCTACAACTGGGCCGATGACCTGCACAACTTTACCAATATTATTACTCATCGACAGATGTCTCCTTATCTATTGCAAGGCATTAGCGCCACCAACGATTTCAGAAATTTCGTTTGTAATACTAGATTGACGCAACTTGTTGTATTCAAGGCCTAAGGACTCAATGAGTTCCCCTGCATTATCTGTAGCAGATGTCATGGCCGTCATACGAGCGCCCAATTCACTAGCTGCAGATTGCAACAATCCATTATAAACTGTAATTTCTAAGTATTTTGGCAACAACGCCTCCAAGACGGATACAGCAGATGGCATGAAATCATACTCTTCTCCTTTTACCTCATCTTGTGGTTGCTCTATTGGCAACAAGCGCTCAGCCTGTGCAATTTGCGTCATAGAATTTACAAAACGTGTATAGATCATGATGACTTCGTCAACTTCATGACGTTCGTATAGTGAAAGTGCTTCATGCATAATGGTACGCGCATGTTCATAGGATGGTTTATCAGAAAAGCCCGCATAGGACTTATCGATATGAATACCTCTAGATTTCATGCTATCTCTAGGCTTTCTGCCTGCCGTGATAACACGGTACGTGTCAGAAGATTTACCATGTAATTGTTCCATGGCAAATTTCAACACATTAGACGAAAATGCCCCTGCCAGACCTTTATCTGCACCTACTACAATATAGCAAGTACGCTCTACAGGTCGCACATCTAAGAGAGGACTTTCAAAGCCTTCTAAATCACTATTAGACATATGACGCAAGATTTGCCCTATCTTCTCTGCGTAAGGACGAGTAGCTTCCGCTTTTGTTTGTGCCCTACGAAGACGAGCAGAAGCTACCATCTTCATCGCTTTTGTAATTTGTTGCGTATTGGTAACACTTTTTATGCGTTTTCGCAAATCTTGTGCACTAGCCATACATTACGCCTCCTTACGAGACACTAATGTATGTGTAGAGCCAAATGCTTCAACACATTCTGGGATTGCTTGCTTCAATAGATTTTCAGTTTCTTCGTCAATTTTCTTAGACGTTTCAATGTTAGTGATGATTTCAGGGTAATTTGCTTTTACATAACGTAAAAGTTCAGCTTCAAAGGACAATACATCTGCCACTTGAATATCTGCTAAGTACCCTTTAGTACCAGCGTAAAGGTTGATAACCATTTCCGCTACACTCATAGGCTCATATTGACCTTGTTTTAACATTTCAGTTAAGCGTTCACCACGATCAAGTTGAGCGCGTGTAGCCGCATCAAGGTCGGAACCAAACTGAGCGAAAGCAGCCAACTCACGATATTGAGCAAGGTCCAAACGCAATTGGCCCGCCACTTGCTTCATCGCTTTAGTTTGTGCGCTACCACCTACACGGGATACGGACAAACCTACGTCAACAGCTGGACGAATACCAGAATAGAACATATCTGTTCCCAAGAAAATTTGACCATCAGTAATAGAAATTACGTTTGTTGGAATGTATGCAGATACGTCACCTGCTTGTGTTTCAATGATTGGCAACGCTGTAATAGAACCTCCACCAAGTTCAGATGAAAGTTTCGCAGCCCGCTCTAATAGACGACTGTGTAAGTAGAATACGTCACCTGGATATGCTTCACGCCCTGGTGGACGGCGCAATAATAGGGACATAGCACGGTATGCAGCCGCTTGTTTTGTTAAGTCATCATATACGCATAATACGTGTTTACCTTGGTACATAAAGTATTCACCCATGGCAACACCAGCATATGGTGCAATATATTGAAGAGGTGCACCGGTGGAGGCACTCGCAGAAACTACGATTGTATATTCCATAGCGCCTGCTTCTTCAAGTTTTTGTACTACACGAGCAACCGTAGATTCTTTTTGACCAATAGCTACATAAATACAAATAACATCTTTGCCTTTTTGGTTCAAAATAGTATCTAAGGCAATCGCAGTTTTACCTGTACCACGGTCACCGATGATAAGCTCACGTTGACCACGGCCGATTGGTACCATCGCATCAATCGCTTTAAGACCTGTTTGCAATGGTTCGTTTACGGATTGACGATCCGCAATACCAGGTGCTGGATGTTCGATAGGACGACGTTCTGTAGCTTGGATAGCACCCTTGCCATCAAGAGGTTGACCAAGAGGGTTTACTACGCGACCAATCAAGGCATCTCCAGCAGGAACGTCCATAATTTTGCCAGTACGGCGCACTTGGTCTCCTTCTTTAATCAAGAAGTCATCACCTAATAGTACGGCACCAACATTATCTAATTCTAAGTTCAAAACCAAGCCATATACGCCGTGTGGTAATTCTAGCAACTCACCGGCCATGGCTCTTTCAAGACCATAAATATGGGCGATGCCATCCCCTACGTCGAGAACAGTACCCACGTCATCGACATTGAGGTCAACATCATAGTCCTGAATCTGCTGTTTGATTATAGCAGTGATTTCTTCAGGCTTCATTTTCATATATACCCATTCACCCCTATCTAATAGAGTTCGTTCTTAATAAAGATTTTTCTAATTCCTCTAAACGACGAGATACAGAGCCATCAATGCGTTTATCCCCTACTTGGATAACGATACCACCCATAATAGATGGATCTTGACGCACAGATAAAATAACATCTTTCCCTGTTACTTCTCGTAATTTAGCTTGTACAGATGCTTCTACATCAGCTGTGATTGGTTCTGCTACAGTTACAGTAGCTTCCAAAATACCACGAGCCTCTCGTGATTTTTGAATAAACGCTGCAATGGCCTGCGCAATATAACGATGGCGACCGCGTTTAATCATCACATAAATAAAATGTAAAGCAACTTTGTCGATACTAGATTCAAAAATAGAACCAACTAACTTAATCTTTGCATCTTCTGTAACGATTGGATTTTCAAGGAATGAACGAAGTTCAGGCTGTTCCGCCATAACGGACGCTACATAACCTAATTGCTCCTCCATGAGTTCCAAATTATTTTGTTCTTGAGCTAATTCAAACATAGCCGAACCGTATTTATCTGCTACAATTTCTATGCTCATCGTATCACAACCCTATCGTTTTACTATCAAGTTGACGAATAGCGTCTTCGATCAATTTTGTATTAGTTTCGCTGTTCATATCTTTAGCAACAACTTTACCAGCCATAGCTACAGACAAAGAAACAACTTCATTGCGTAAACTATTCATAGCACGATCACGTTCGATTGCAATATCTTGGCGAGCACGATTTTTTTCTTGTTCAATTTGTTCGCGTGCTGTCACTAATTGTTCGCGTGTTGTATTTTCTGCTTCTTGAACTGCTTTTTCAACAATTTGTTGTGCTTCTTGACGTGCTTTAGCAATTTGAGCAGCATAATCAGCTTTAAAGCCCTCTGCCTCTACACGAGCTTTTTCTGCAGCTTCTAAGTCTTTAGCAATTCGTTCTTTACGTTCTGTCATCATAGCCAATAATGGTTTATATGCAAAACGAGCTAATAGCCAAACTAATATAAAAAAGTTCAACATTTGAGCAAGAATCGTTCCAAGGCTTAAGTCAACCAAGGTTATTCCTCCTCGTTATTATCTGAATAACAAAATAAATGCTACTACTACACCGATGATAGGCATCGCTTCGATCAAACCAATCGCTACGAACATAGTAGACATCAATTGACCACGCAATTCAGGTTGACGCGTAATGCCTTCAATTACTTTGCTAGATACAAGACCGTCACCGATACCTGCACCAATGGCACCACAACCTACTGCGATTGCTGCTGCTAATGCGAATAAACCTTGAGCTTCCATAATATATCCTCCGTAAAAAATTAATGTTCCTCACTAAGAGCCATCCCCAAGTAGGAGGCAGTAAGAACGGTAAAAATAAAGGCTTGAATAATACCAATAAATAAACTAAAAGCAATCCATACCCATGGTGCCGGTACAAACCAAGGCAAATTGTACAATACTTCTAACAGAATTTCACCAGCTACGATATTGCCGAATAGACGGAAAGCAAGTGTAACTGGTTTTGCAATTTCTTCAAAGATATTAAGGATTAACAAAGCCTTATATGGTTGTACAAAATGATTGAAATAGGATAAGCCTTTAACTTTAATCCCCATAACCCATACTACTAATGTGCTACATAGAGCTAATGCAACAGTAGTATTAATATCGGATGTTGGTGATGTTAAAGCCTTAAACGTAGGCATTAAACCTAATTCGTTTCCTACAAAAATAAATAAGAAAAACGTAAATAACAAGGAACTCACCATCGGCCAATGACGACCTAAGTTCGGAGCTAATTGCCCCTCTAAGCCTTCCAATATAGATTCAACTATATTTTGCAAGCCTACAGGCACCAATTTTCGTCCCCGGGTGGCTAGTACTGTTATCAGTATTACAATAGCCATAGTAACCCATGTAGCAATTAGAGTATCCAAATTAAATGTCAACCCTAACCACTGCACGACTTCATGGTGTCCCGCATGTAATTCCACGTTCTCAACCCCTTCCATAAACCTAATAAAAACCTAATAAAAACCTAATATATTTACATTAATATAAATATAATATATATGTATCATCATACATCGTTATAGATATATAATCAACACTTGAAGGGTAAACAATTCCAAATAATCATAAATAGAATGTATTCAATGCATTATTAGAATGCGACTCCATGTCTTATTAAAATCCACATCAATACATTAATTGGAATACAATACATTAATTTAAATGCAATAAAATTCTTAATTAAAATAATAAAAATTAGAACCGTCCACTAAGCCGCCAATACACTATATAAAGTGCAGGCTGGATAAGTGCGATCGCTACAAACATACTAATTGCTTCTACATGGGGAATCTTCAAACCTAATACGACTAAAGATCCAACAAGCATAAGACGCCACACCATCTGTCTACGCACCTTACGAACAGCCTTATAAGGATCACTTAACATAATCGCTTGACCATGTAGTGCAAGGCTAAGCAAGTAGAGCACCATTATAAAAATGCCCCACAGCCATCCCCATACATAGTGTTGTAATCCGCATGCAACCTGTATTATTACACCTAAAAAGGCAATAAAAAAACAAGTCAGTAGCACGCGCACTATGAATTTTATATATTGATTCATACATACCTCACTACTTAACTTGTTTATATAACATATAAAACCCTGTTATAGCGCCTATTAGGCCAAATATGACCATACAGAGTGGTTCCGTTTGAAGCCAAGTATCCAATTTATAACCTAGCCAAATAAAACCTCCAATACAGGAGACCAGTGTGACCCCCGCCGAAGTTGCCATGGCGAGGGCTTTCACAAGATCCTTATCCATATTATTTACCAAAACGTTCAGGACGACGCGCATCACCTAAAAACTCATGGCGTAACGCTTGGATAATGCGTTCAGATGCTTTACCGTCACCATAGGGATTAACAGAATTAGACATCAATTTATATGCTTCAGCA
>CAKQBP010000032.1 GCA_934216375.1 uncultured Veillonella sp. | reverse complement strand
GCAGAGACGTATGGGAAAACTAGCAATTAAATTTATAATAGAATAATGATAAAAGCACCTTATATCCTATGAGAAGAGTCATTTGTGATGACTTTTGTAGGTATATAAGGTGCTTTTATTTATTCCTGATTTCTTTATTGATTTTGTTTTGTTACATCAGGCACTTTCCCAGGATTCATATCGAGGTTTAGATCTGTGGATTTGAATGGGCGTGGGTTTGCCTCTGGTGGTTGTACTTTGAGCTCTGGATGCAACCATTGCAGTTGTTTTAGTTCCCAGTCGTACTTGGCACCGTCATTTTGTAGTTGACGAATATCTTTTAGGATTTCGTCTAGTTGGTCGCTATGCTTATTAGCCATCCCTTCAAGAATGTAAAGACGACCTGCTACACTGTCGATGGTAGAGCCATCGTGGTCTTCATCGACACGCCATTGTAATTCAGAGATTTGTATTTGCTGGAATATGATAACGATAACCAGCACAATGATAACGCCCCACATGGGAGCTTCTTTAGCTTTCAAAAGGGCTCGCAATTTAGATGCGAGCCCAGATGGTTTGTTCATTATTGACGATCCTCGAGTTGTAATCCAGGTAATGGTAATTTGGAGTTTACAAAGTCTAACCACAAGCGAGAAGCGTGGGAGAGGTAATGACCCTTTTTCCAAATTACATAAAGGGTATGAATAATTTCAGGTACGAGAGGTCTTACGACAACCTTAGAACCAACCTCCGTATTTTCACCTACCTCAGGGCAGAGACGAGATGGTAATAATGCGATAGCAAGGTTTGCACTAACCGTTTGTAACATGAGATCACGTTGGCTCGTTTCAAACACGATATGCGGTTGGAAGCCGGTGTGTTTACAAGCTTTGATGATTTCATCATGTAAGTTGAAATCGTCTTTATGCAATACAAAGGATTCATCAGCTAGCATTTCTAGGCGAATTTCTTTTTCTTTTGCTAAAGGGCTAGATTTTGGAATGATAACGGACAGTGGGTCACTCGTAAGGTAGAAAGATTCAAATTCTTTAGGGTTTGGTTTAGTACAGATGATGCCAATATCAATTAAACCTTCCTGAACGCTGATCTCAACCTTTTTAGAACCTTGTTCGTAGAGTTCTAATTCGATTTGTGGATATACTTTTTTAAATTCACCTAATAACTGGGCAAAAATGGGAGCATCAGTAATTGGTGGAATACCAATTCTGATGGAACCTTGTTCCAAACGAAACTCGTTTTCAAAATCAGTTTTTAGATGTTCAAACATAAACACAACGCGTTTAGCGTGGGTTAAGAAGATGGTACCCCCATCAGTAAGTTCTACAGATTTAGCATTACGCATGAAGAGAACAACACCAAGTTCGTCTTCTAAAGCTTTAATTGTACGGCTGATTGCAGATTGGGAGATGTGTAAATTCCTTGCAGCCTTACTAAAGCTTTTTTGATCAGCTACTTCAACGAAGTATTTCAAATGATGAAAATCCATAATTAACCCCCTAAAAATAAAACTTGGTTATAGGACGTGACCTAACTAAATGAGAATAGTTATTACTGTAATGCAATTAGCTATTACTTTATGTAAAGCATGGATAGCAATATTGGCAAAGCGACAGTCACTGTATGTGTTGCGTTGATAGGGCCCAGCACGTTATAATTAGCATATAGGGCTATATCAAGTTATGATATTAGGAATTATGGTTGTGCCCATCACAAAAAAGTATGCTCACACATAATGCCATATTATATATAACATATATATTATTGCATTATTTTTTCATGTGCGCAAGTTTGTAATGGTTGTTATTCCTAAACATAATGATAGATTAAGCAAGTGTTCTATTTTTGCTAAATGCTTAAGGAGGCAATAATCACATGAGTCGTAAATTTAAAACTATGGACGGCAACCAAGCGGCTGCTCACGTTTCTTATGGTTTTACAGAAGTTGCTGCGATTTATCCAATCACTCCATCTTCTCCAATGCCAGAACACATTGATGAATGGGCTGCATCTGGTCGAAAAAACATCTTCGGCAACACTGTTCAAGTTGTAGAAATGCAATCTGAAGCAGGTGCTGCTGCTGCAACCCACGGTTCTTTACAAGCTGGTGCATTAACAACAACTTTCACATCTTCCCAAGGTTTGTTATTGATGCTTCCTAACTTATATAAAGTAGCAGGTGAATTACTTCCAGGTGTATTCCAAGTAGCTGCTCGTGCATTGGCTGCACATGCTTTGGCTATCTTTGGTGACCACCAAGACGTAATGGCTGCTCGTGCAGCTGGCTGTGCTATGTTAGCTGAATCCTCTGTACAAGAAGTAATGGACTTGTCCGCTGTAGCTCACTTGACAGCTATTAAAACTCGCGTACCTTTCATCAACTTCTTTGACGGTTTCCGTACATCCCACGAAATTCAAAAAATTCAAATCTGGGACTATGAAGATTTAAAACCATTGGTTGACATGGATGCTGTTAAAGCTTTCCGTAAAAATGCTTTAAATCCAGATGCTCCTGTAACTCGTGGTACTGCAGAAAACCCTGACGTTTACTTCCAACATCGTGAAGCATCCAACAAATTCTACTTGAACGTTCCTGACGTTGTAGAACACTACATGAACGAAGTTAACAAATTGGCAGGTACTAACTACCAATTGTTCAACTATCATGGTGCTCCTGATGCTACTGATGTTGTTGTAACTATGGGTTCTTCCGCTCAAGTTGTAGAATCCACTGTGGATTACCTCAACAAATTGGGTCGCAAAGTTGGTTTTATCAACGTTCATTTGTTCCGCCCATTCGCAACAGATCGTTTGTTGAAAGCTCTTCCTAAAACTGTAGAACGCATTGCAGTTCTTGACCGTACTAAAGAACCAGGTGCTTTGGCTGAACCATTGTTCTTAGACGTACAAGCAGCTGTAGTTGACGGTGGCCGTAATGTAAAAGTTATCGCTGGTCGTTATGGTTTGAGCTCCAAAGACGTTATCCCTGCAGACATCGTTGCTGTATTCGATAATTTAGCTGCTGAAAATGGTAAGAAATTCTTCACATTGGGTATCAATGATGATGTTACATTCTTGTCCTTAGATCGTGCTGAAGGCGTAGAAGTTGAAACTCCTGGTTTGACTGAATGTAAATTCTGGGGCTTCGGTTCTGACGGTACTGTAGGTGCGAATAAATCCGCTATCAAAATCATCGGTGACCACACTGATATGTATGCTCAAGCATACTTTGACTACGACTCCAAAAAATCTGGTGGCGTAACAATGTCTCACCTTCGTTTTGGTAAAAATCCAATCAACTTGCCTTACTTGATTACTGAACCTCAATTCGTAGCATGTCACCGTCAATCTTATGTACATGAATACGACTTGATTCGCGGCATCAAAAAAGGCGGTACATTCTTATTGAACTGTACTTGGTCTCCTGAAGAATTGGATGAACATTTACCTGCTAAATTACGTCGTCAAATCGCAGAAAAAGAATTGAACTTCTACATCATCAATGCTGCGAAAATCGCTTCCGAAATCGGTTTGGGCGGTCGTATCAACATGGTAACGCAAGCTGCGTTCTTCAAATTGACTGAAATCATCCCTGTAGATGATGCTGTTAAATACCTTAAAGAATCTGTAGTAACTTCTTACGGTAAAAAAGGTCAAAATATCGTTGACATGAACAATGCTGCTATCGATCAAGGCGTTGGCGCTTTGGTAAAAGTAGATGTTCCTGCTAGCTGGAAAGACGCAGTAGATGATGGCAATCATGCAGTTAAACCTGGTTGCGAATCTTGCCCATCCTTCGTTCAAAATATTGCACAACCAATCAATGCACAAGCTGGTTATGATCTTCCTGTATCCAAATTCTCTGGCTATGAAGATGGTACATTACCTGCTGGTACTGCTAAATTCGAAAAACGCGGTCCTGCATTGTTCGTTCCAAAATGGTTGCCTGAAAACTGTATTCAATGTAACCAATGTTCCTTCGTATGTCCACATGCTACAATTCGTCCAATTTTGGCAACTGAAGCAGAAGTGGCTGCGGCTCCAGAACATTTCGATACAATCCCTGCTATGGGCGCTAAAGATCTTCAATTCCGTATCGCAGTATCCCCATTAGACTGCTTGGGTTGCGGTAACTGTGTTGATATCTGTCCAGCTCCTAAAGGCAAAGCTATTGTAATGACATCCATCGATACTGAAATCGAACAAGCTGAAGCTTGGAACTATGGTGTTAACCTTCCTGTAAAAGAAAATCCTATGAAGAAGGAAACTGTTAAAGGTTCCCAATTTGAACAACCATTGTTCGAATTCTCCGGTGCTTGCGCAGGTTGTGGTGAAACTCCTTATGCTAAATTGTTAACTCAATTGTTCGGTGACCGTATGATGATTGCCAATGCAACTGGTTGTTCCTCCATCTGGGGTGCTTCCATGCCTGCATCTCCATACACAACTAACCAACAAGGTCATGGTCCTTCTTGGGCAAACTCCTTGTTCGAAGATAATGCTGAGTATGGTTATGGTATGTACATCGGTGTTAAGAAAATCCGCCAACAATGAGTAGAATTGGCTGCTAAAGCAGTTGAAACTGCTACTGGCGAATTGAAAGACGCTTTAGAACAATGGATTGAATTTGCTAACCTTGGTGCAGCTACTCGTCAACGTTCCGAACGTTTAGTAGCAGCTATCGAAGCTGAAGGCGCTACAACTCCTGAATTGAAAGAAATTCTTGAGAAAAAACAATTCTTGATCAAACGTTCTCACTGGATCTTCGGTGGTGACGGCTGGGCATACGACATCGGCTTCGGCGGTGTTGACCATGTATTAGCTTCTGGCGAAGACGTAAACATCTTCGTATTCGATACTGAAGTATACTCCAACACTGGTGGTCAAGCATCTAAATCCACTAACGTAGCAGCAGTTGCTCAATTCGCAGCTTCTGGTAAACGTACTAAGAAGAAAGACCTTGGCATGATGGCTATGTCTTATGGTTATGTATACGTAGCACAAGTAGCTATGGGTGCAGATAAAAACCAATTGATGAAAGCTGTTACAGAAGCTGAAGCATATCCAGGTCCATCCTTGATCATCGCTTACAGCCCATGTATCAACCATGGTATCAAAGCTGGTATGGGTAAAGCTCAAGAAGAACAACGTAAAGCAGTTGCAGCTGGTTACTGGGATCTTTACAGATACAACCCTCAACTTAAAGAAGAAGGTAAAAATCCATTCTCCTTGGATTCCAAAGAACCAACTGAAAGCTTCCAAGACTTCCTTAAAGGTGAAGTACGTTACGCTTCCTTGGCTAAAGCAGCTCCAGACGTTGCAGAAGAATTATTCGCTAAAACTGAAAAAGACGCTAAAGAACGTCGCTTAAGCTATGTTCGCTTGCAAAAAGGTTTTGAAGACGTAAAATAATTCGTTATTTAACGACTGATAACTATATGAGGCACCCTTTCAAGGGTGCCTCTTTTATATGTAAATTTAGTTTTTCTAAATATCATATTAAGTATCTTCCATAAATCAGTTTATAGTGCTAGTTGCTATTGTATTATTTACGTATTAACTGCTTAAAACATAGGTAATATACTAGGAATTTGTTATAATGATAAGGAACCATGCATAATTTTAGCAATATACATATGTGGGATAATTCTAATATTAAATATAGAGGTACATATGGCTAAGGATAATACACAAATGACAACAGAAGATACGCAACAAACGATATATAAAGAGTTAGGCTATAAATCCTATCCATTTCCTTTTACAACGCCGGCCTATTTAGAAGCATATGGTGCTCTTGTAGGGCTAAATACTCCACCTGCGAAGACATCTCGTGTTCTTGAACTAGGGGCTACTTATGGCGGTAATATTATTTCTCAAGCTGTATTTAACCCAGAGGCGACCTTTGTAGGCATTGAACTTTCACAAGACCAAGTAGAGAAGGGCAATCAAATTATTTGTGATGCAAAATTAGAGAATGTATCCTTGGTGCAAGGAGATATTTTGAATTTTGACGAATCTATGGGGCCTTTCGATTATATTATTGCACATGGATTCTACTCTTGGATCAATGATGAAATGAAGGATAAGCTGCTCAATATTATTTCTAATCATTTGGCGGATAATGGTATTGCCTATGTGTCTTACAATACGTATCCAGGTTGGCATACCATGGAAGAAGTACGTCAGCTCATGCTGTTTGCTAATCGTGGCCAAGATAAGTTGACCCATAAGGAAAAGGTGTTGCGCGGTAAGACCGTAGGCAGTCTTGTGGGTGCTCAGATTCTTAACTATGATAACCTTAAAGAACGAAATAGTAAATTCCTTGGTGCATTGCGCTCTGTAATGCAAAAGGATGACTATTATGTAGGTCATGACCATCTAGAGCCGCATAATGATCCGTGCTATTTCTATCAATTTAATGATCATTTGAAAGCGCATAATCTTGCTTATGTATGCGATGCAGACCTTACACTATCTATGGTTCGTACCTATGATGAAAGTATAGCAGCTAAACTTGAGCAACTGGCTCCTAATAGCCAAGCGGATCAAGAACAATATTTAGATTTTATACTAGATACGACATTCCGCAAGTCAATTATTTGTAAAGCTAGCTTTGCAAATAATATTAACTTTGCTGTTGCGAATCCGGCTGAAGTGGATACAATTCCTGTACGTACTATTGTAAATAGCTTTGTTTTCCAAATTCTCTTTGATGAGGAAGCACTGGAAATGTTTGAAAATGAGCTCGTAAGAGATACGTTCCAAGCAATAATTAAAGATGGTGGCACTTTCAATATGATTGAAGCCCTCGCTATTTTGAAAGCGGCTCATGAGGCGGCTCATGCATCTGATGATGAATTAGAACCTGCTGTATGTAGCTTGTATAAAGCTGTAGTAGAGCATATGGTACGTGGTGGTATTCGCTTCTATAAAACATTCCCTGTAAAAGAAGAGTATATGGAGGGCTTATCTTATATACCTGCCCGTTTTACAAACTTTGTAAAAGCTATTGTTCATGGTGGCAGTGAATATATGTATGGAGCAGATATGTTCAATGATGCTATTGGTGATATTTCTGAAGAGGATTTATTATTTATGGAGTTGTTGAACAAACCAAAAGCGAAATCCACGGTAATTAGAAAGATTAAAGATGCTCTCTTTAGTGCAGATCAGTCTCAACCTACAAAGCATCAAAATGCCATGGCTGAAGCTTTTTATAATGAATTAACAACGCGTATGGAACAATTGGGCTTTATTAGAAGTAAGAAAACAGGTAGTATTTCCTAATTGATAGAGCTCGTTATTTGATTGTATTGCTATGAAGTTGTATTATATTCATTTTGATTTCATAGTTAAAATAAAAACCCGTTACACTTATAATATTTATACGTATTAAGTGTTAACGGGTTTTATTTAATATAATTAAATTTACTTTTATTTTATATTTATTACTTTTAGTTATTTTATATTGCTGAAAAAGTATAGTAAATCGATAATTTTAATGAGGAAAAAATGAACCGTTCATGAAAGTATGGTATAATGTGTATGGGTATTTTGTAAATATCATCCGATGTGTTGTGGATGATTCTATAAATTGTATTAGTTGATAAAGTTGTATTAATTGTATTATTTGTAAAAGGAGTCTTTTATGGCATCTAAGAAGGCAGTTCTAGTATACATACTGGAAATCCTGAAAGACGAAACAGATGCTAATCATACATTATCTCAAGAGGAGATTCGCAGTATATTAGCCGAACGGTACGAGGTATCCGTCGATCGGAAAACCTTAGGCCGTCATTTAAATGATTTATATGAATCTGGAGATTTTGGTATTCAATGTGAAGAGTCTGCTGTGGGAGCAGATGGCACCATTCGACGTACTGATTTCTATATGATTCATACCTTTGAAGATTCTGAATTGCGATTATTGATTGATGGTATATTGGCATCTCGCCATATTACTGCATCTCAACGTAAAGATTTAATCGGGCGTGTTGCAAAATTGGGTAGCTCCTATTTTAAGCCTCATGGTATTGATATTGAAAGTAATACGGGGTACCTTCATAGAAGCCAAGATTTATTTCTTAATATTGATCTCATAGAAGAAGCAATACAAAAGGGTAGAAAAATTTCATTGGCCTATTGCCAACCAGATGTGGATAAGCGATTACATATTAATCTTGGGCCAGATCATAAGGAACGGAAGTATGTATTTAATCCATTCCAACTAGTAATGAATCGAGGACATTATTACTTGGTAGGAAATCACGAAAATTATGATGACATGTCTACATTACGCGTTGATCGAATTGCACATATTACGGTGCTAAATGAACGTAGAAAACCTTTACGGGAGATAAAGGGATACCAACAACAACGCACCTTTAACGTGTCACAATACGTAAAGGAACATATTTATATGTTCGGTGGTGAATCTATTACTGTTACGTTTAAAGCTAGACGTTCCATCGTAAATCAAATTTTAGATTGGTTCGATGGCAATGTAGAGTTTACAAATATAACAGCTGATAATGTTGTATGTCGTGTACGTGTTAATCATGACGCTTTTAAATATTGGGCGCTCCAATATATGCAAAGTGTAAAAGTGCTTACTCCAGCCTCTTTAGTGACAGAGGTAAAAGCCGCAATTGAGGAAGGGTTACACCAATACTCATAAATAAAAGCTAGTTGATCGGTGAATCAACTAGCTTTTTTATGTTTTCTTATAGAATATGCATTTTTTCTGCTTCTCTATAGTCTTTTAGAACTGGACGTGGAGGCAATTTACCCATGAGGCTCACAATATAGATTGCGATAGAAGAGAAGATGAAACCCGGTACAATTTCGTATAGGCCAAGGAACCCAAATTGCTTCCAAATGAGTACTGTTAAACCACCTACAACAATACCAGCGATGCATCCGTGACGAGTCATACGCTTCCAGAATAGGGAGAATAAGATTGCTGGGCCGAAGGCCGCGCCGAAGCCTGCCCATGCATAGGCTACCATCGTTAAGATGTAGCTATCAGGATCCATGGCCATATAGATGGCAATCAATGCCACTAAAAGCACTACGATACGGCTTACTAATACAAGCTCTTTATCGCTTGCTTTTGGATGGATGATATTAGCATAGAAGTCGTTAGAAATAGCAGAAGCTGTTACTAACAACTGCGCTGAAGCGGTACTCATGATGGCTGCCAATACGGCGGACCAGATAAGCCCAGCTACAAATGGAGTAAAGAGGCGTTCTGTCATGATGAGGAATATTGTTTCCGCATCAGTGCCTACTAACTTATCTGGCAGCATGTAAACATGACCGATGAGACCTACAGCAATAGCTGCCATAAGGGATAAGATAACCCATACCATGGCGATGTTCGTAGATTTCTTAAGTTCTTTCGCATCAGAGATAGCCATGAATCTAACTAGGATGTGAGGTTGACCGAAGTAGCCAAGACCCCAACCAAGAGAAGAAATTAGGCCGATAGCCCAAGTAAACCAATCGGATGGATTACCAAACAAGCTAAGTCCTTGTGGAAACTCATGTTGGATGAGTTGGAATGTTTCAATAGGGCCACCCATGTACATGGCTGCTGTAATTGGTACTGCCAAGATGGCAAAGAACATTAATGCCCCTTGAATACAGTCTGTCCAAGATACGGCAAGGAATCCGCCAAGGAAGGTATAAAATACGACGATGCCGGCGGTGATAAAGAGGGATACGGTGTAATCAAGACCAAAGATGGTATTGAACAATTTGCCCCCTGCCACGAAGCCTGATGATGTATAAATCAAGAAGAAAATCAAGATAAATAAGGCGGAAATGACAGCTACCGAATGAGACTGATCGTGGAAACGATTCTTCAAATAATCCGGTAATGTTAAGCTATCACTGGCTACCTCCGTATGGTTGCGCAGGCGTCTAGAAACGAATTTCCAGTTTGCCCATGTGCCTAATGTAAGGCCTACGGCAATCCATACACCAGAAATCCCCGTAGTATACGCTAGGCCCGGCACACCCATGAGCATCCAACCACTCATATCTGATGCTTCCGCACTAAGTGCTGTAATCCATGGCCCTAATTGTCGACCACCGAGGATGTAATCACCAATGCTGTTCGATTTACGATAATAGTAGACCCCGATATACATCATGAG
>CAKQBP010000031.1 GCA_934216375.1 uncultured Veillonella sp. | reverse complement strand
AAATGGATCCAAAAGTATACGTATTGCCTCATGAATTAGATGTGGAAATCGCTAAACTTAAGTTGAACTCCATGGGTTACGACTTAGATTCTTTAACACAAGAACAAATCGATTACCTAACAAAAGTAAACTAATACTGTATTGAAATATAATGGTTTCTGTAATACATTTTGTATCTAAACTATTACTAGCTTTCAAATTAAACAAATATAACCGAGCTATCATGGCTCGGTTATACCTATGAGGGAAGACTATGTCTGATTTATTGATTACTCATGTAGACGTCCTCACCGATGAGGGAGTTCTAAAAAATCATGCCATTGAAATTAAAAATGGTTATATTACAGCTATTTTAAACGATAGTGAAGCTACAAAAGTAAAAGATTCTGCTAAAGAAGTGTTAGAAGGTAAAGGCCAATTGGCTGCGCCAGGTCTTATAAATACACATACCCATATTGCGATGGGTCTATTTAGAAACTATGCAGATGATCTTGAGCTTATGGAATGGCTTGAAACGGCTATTTGGCCAACAGAAGCAAAATTAAATGACGATTATGTACGGTACGGTACACAACTCGGTATTGCTGAAATGTTGCGCACTGGTACCACTACATTTAGCGACATGTATTTCTTTATGAATACTACTGCTGAGGTGGTAAAAGAAACAGGTATTCGCTCTGTATTGTCACGTGGCTTAGCCGGTGTATCCCCAACAGCAGATCAAGCATTAGTTGAAAATGCTGACTTATTCCGCACTTGGAACGGCTTTGATAATGACCGCATCAAAGTATTGCTTGGACCACATGCACCATATACTTGCCCTGATGATTATATGGAAAAGGTGATTGCCTTATCTCATGAATTAAATTGTGGTATTCATATGCACTTGTCCGAAACAAAAGGAGAAGTGGAGAATGTTATGAAAGCTACTGGTAAGACACCAATTGCGCATATGCATGATTTAGGTTTATTCTGGAATACTACCTTAGCCGCACACTGCGTTCATGTAACAGATGAAGATATGGCTATTATGGCTGGAAATAATGTAGCGGTAGCGCATAACCCACAATCTAATTTAAAATTAGCTAGCGGTATTGCACCAGTACCTGAAATGATTGCCAAAGGTATTACGGTTGGTCTTGGTACAGATGGCTCCGCTTCTAATAATAATGCTGATATGCTTGAAGAAGTACGTCTTGCAGCAACATTACATAAAGCACGTCTTTATGATCCAAAGGCTATTCCTGCTCAAGCAGCATGGAACATGGGCACTGTAGAAGGTGCAAAGGCGTTGGGATATACAGATCTTGGAGTACTAGCTAAAGGCTATCGTGCAGATATTGTGTTATATGACGTATCTGGTATGCACTGGATGCCTCGTTACAATGATTTAGCAGCTCTTGTATACTCTGCTAATAGCTCCGATGTAAATACTACAATTGTGGGTGGTAAAGTTCTTATGAAAGACAAAGAACTGCTTACAATTGATGAAGAAAAACTACGGGCAGAGATTGATAAAGCTCAGGTATATTTTAGTAATTAGCAGTCAATCTAAACACAAAACCCACTCATGATAATCATAGAGTGGGTTTTGTGTTATATATTATATAGATTTATTTAATTGCTTTCACCAAGAACATGGGTACAGGAATATAAAACTCGTCTTCCTCATTGTAAATACGCGGACCTACAGTTAGATCAATGGTAACAGAACTAGCACCTAATTTAGTAAGTAGTTCTTTATCCCATTGAGGTCGTGTATAAGACGAAATGTCGAGCATATGATAAATGGTATGACACCGTTCTTTTAATTCGTTGCTTACATGTTCATGGGCATGATGAACAGATTGTGGTACATTATGATGATTACGAGCATGTTCCGCATCATAGTTTAAAATCAAACCGCCTGGGCGAATGACGCGAAACCATTCGGCATAGGCTTTGTCAGGATGGGGTAAATTCCACGTTACATTTCTGGCCACAACGATATCAAAGGTATTAGTATCAAATCCTAGATTCTCTGCATCCATCACAGAAAAGGTTGCATCACAATCGAGGGACTCTGCTAGTTGATTTGCCTCATCTATCATATTAGGTGTAATATCAATGCCATGCACTGTATGACCAAGCTGAGATAGTATAATACTAAAAAAGCCGGCTCCACATCCAATATCCAATATTCGTAAAGATCTATCAGAATCAAATATATGACAAGTTAATTCTTCTCTCCATAATTTTAGTTTGGGACTTTCTAATTCTTTTGCACGTAAAGCGCCAAAATCGTGAGATCGATCTGCCCAATAGGCTGTAATAAATTCTTTATCATCCTTCATAGGATGGTTGCGTTCAAAAGTATCATTCATAATTTAGTTCTCCTCATATTCTATAGTATGTATAGTACCATAAAATAATAATGAACTATACAGCAAAAATCACATTAACTCCATAAATACTTACTATTAGATATGATATAATACTCCTATGTTTTTATTTTACTGAAAGGGCAGGGGCTATGATATTACAGACTGGACAACGTACAGATATTCCTGCTTTTTATGGGCAATGGCTAATCAATCGTATACGTGAAGGATTTGTAGATGTTCGTAACCCTTATAATCCCCTACAGGTGACACGGTATCCAATTAATCAAGAGGTGGTAGATGGTATTGCATTCTGTACAAAGAATCCTTTACCGTTTATTCCACTACTAAATAAAATTATTGATTACAGACAATACTGGCATATGACTATAACGCCTTATGGAACTGATATTGAACCCTACGTGCCAACTTATGCGTCTGTTATAGAAGGATTTAAACATATTTCTAAACAGCTTAATTCTCAATCTATGGTGTGGCGCTATGATCCTATCATTTTAACTAATGAATATACCGTTGATTTTCATTGTGAAAGCTTTTACAAAATGGCTCAAGCCCTTAAAGGTTATACAGATACAGTTGTTGTTAGCTTTTTAGATATATTTGATAAGGTGGTTCAGAATTTTCCAGAAGGATATAGACCAAGTTTAGATATTCAAACTAAGATCATTAAAGAATTTGTTTCCATAGCTCATTCCAATCATATGAATCTTAAAACCTGTGGAGAAAGGGATATCTTTAAAGAGCTTGGTGCTGATACAGAGGGGTGTTTAACCTTAGATTGTTATGAAAGTGCCTGGAATATAAAATTAAAAGCACCTAAACGCGCGCCAGCACGACCAGAATGTAATTGTTATTTACATGGTGATATTGGTGCTTACGATAGCTGTAGCCACTTTTGCCGTTATTGTTATGCTAATACTAATCGAGCGGTGGTTCGATATAATCGTTTACATCATGATCCAAATTCTAGTTTACTTATTGGAAGACTTTCAAAAAGAGAAATTATTAAAGAAAGTACGGAAAAGAGCTGGATTATAAACGAAACTGTAACACAGGATAGCTTATTTTAGAGAGAATTACGAGGAATTACTAAATTAAATGAATTGACTTATCGTGTAAAATAGATACCAAAGGGGTTGTCAAGTAGGTATCTCAGGAATATAAGAGAGTGTAAATGTATTTTTTGTTTAGTTTAAAAGGAGGTGCATTTATGATAACGTATAAGAAAGATAGTAAAGATAATTTACTATCACCTGACTCGTCTATGCCCGTGTTAGCAATGTGTTATGACTTTGATAAGACATTAACCCCTGACGATATGCAGGCACAAGGTTTCATTCAATCGGTAGGCTATAACGAAGAGCAAATCAAACAATTTTGGCATGAATCAAATCAATTGGCTAAAAAACATGATATGGATAATAACTTAGCCTATATGTACAAAATGATTCAAGAAGCAGTAGGCCATTTCTATGTAACAAAAGATAAGCTCATGGAATACGGCAATCAAGTAGAATTATACGAAGGGGTACGGACTTGGTTTGAACGCATTCGTCAATATGGCTTAGAACAAGGCGTTAAGATTGAACATTATATTATTTCGTCTGGCTTAAAAGAAATGATCGAAGGCACTGAAATGGCAAAAGAGGGGGCTTTTACCAAAATCTATGCCAGTGCATTTATGTTCGACGATAAAGGTGTCGCTGTTTGGCCTGCACAAGCCATTAACTATACGAATAAGACACAATTTTTGTTCCGCATTCAAAAAGGAATTCTCGATATTAATGATACTGGTGTTAATGATTACATTAAGCCTGAAAATCAACGTGTGCCGTTCCGTAACATGATTTATATTGGGGATAGCGATACAGATATTCCTTGTATGAGTCTTGTGAACGCTAATGGAGGTCATTCTATAGGTGTTTATGATCCATTTAAGAAGGATAAAGAAAAGGTATATAAGATGATGCGTCATCATCGTATCCGTTATTATGCACCTGCAGACTATTCTAATGGTTCAAAACTAGATACCTTAGTGAAGCAAATTATTCGTAAAACCGCAGCCTATGAAGTATTAGAAGGCGAATATATTCATTGTAAATACGAAGCCGAGGAGTAATATGGAACAATCTAAATTAACTAGCGAATGGATTCAAACCTTTAACAGATTAGGTTCTGAAGGTAAATTAAAACCTACCGTACCATATCACGATTTATTTAACCGAAAGGAGTTAAAAGGATTTCCGTTACACACATTACCTATGTGGACGGTAAATTTTCCAACAGGTTATATTACGTGTTGTGATCCTCTAGTAACATTGCCAAGCAAACCAGATACATATCTTAGACAGGTAACACCAGGTACGTATTTGTTAGAGACTAAGATAATTGAAATGGAACCAAATGAGTATCGTTATGTAGCTAGTCGAGTTGTTTTTAGTGGCAATGAGCCTGTATACTATGAATTAGCATTAAAAGGGACAGAGGACTTAACCGATTTAGATGATGGAGATACCTATATTGGATTTCCTGTAGATTCGGGTTTAGCTACAATTGTAGATGCACAAACAATTGAAACATATAATAAGTTTTATGAACAATGGCATATAAACTATCCTGAAAAAAATATATACGATGACTATTATAGTGATTTATTCCAATTAAATGCTATGGCCTATCCACAATACCAACGTTCTAAAGGTGATTGGATTAACTTTACAATTCCTGATACAGAATTGACAGTACCGATGATTCAATCTGGATTTGGTGATGGTTTATATCCAGTATACTGGGCATTTGATAAAGATGGTCAAATCTGTCAAATTATTATGGAATACATAGATTGCAGCGAAGCATATGAGTAATATATTAGCGCTGTAGTGAAGAAATTAACTAGATATAACTGAATATATAAAAATAAGGCGCTTAGATAACTAAGCGCCTATTAATATGTTTATATTCATCTGAGAAATTAGATACCAAAAACCCAGTTAACTAACACGCGAATAATACTTAAACCAACAACCATTTCAGCAAGAAATCTTAAAGAACTCTCCATGCCATTTCCTAAATGTTTTAAACCGCCAATTTTGGCTTTACTTACAATATCACACCAGCACATAAAATTCCTCCATAAGAGTATGAGTAAATCAGATAATTTATATTACTATTTTACAATCTGATTCTAAAAAATTCAATATAAATTTTATGTAATAATAATACTTTATTGGCATATAGAATAATTAAGAATATGAAAAGTATAGTTTATTTAAAGAATATAAATATGTTAATATGAAATCAACTATTGATGTGTTGTGTAATGGAGTGCTTTATGAGAAAGTTTATATTAAGCTTTGCAATAGCATTGGTTGCATGTAATATAATAGCTGCAAAAGAATATATTACATTAGAATCCCAAACTGGCAATACCATTGTTGATGAAAAAGGACAATGGATATTGGGCCCATATGATAACTTACATGTGGAGTATATAAAAGGATATAATAATAACTATGTATATGGATCATTTTATGAAAATGGTCAAAAACGATATGTAAATTTAGTTGAACTAGCCTATTTACCAGTAGGGTATGAATATGAGTTCTATTATAAATTTGCTAAAGCTTTCACTAATGGGGGCTTTAAATTATTAAACTTAGATGGTACATATGCTATTAATGATGTTATTACTGATTATGATGATTTAAGTGATACTATAATATTAGGTAAAAAAGGAGAATATTGGTATGTATATAATAGAGTAAGCGGCAATCCAATTATTGATAGTCCTATTAGAAGTATCAAAGAGAGTATTACCAAATATTGGTCTAGAAAAGATAAAAAATATCTTTATAAATTATATACTATAGATGATTATACAAAATATCTTACAGAAAATGGTGTTTTACTTAGTGTTGATGAAGCTATAGACCTTATTAACAGTAATGATTATATAGAAATACGTAATAATGATGGTGCGGGAGGTGATTCATATTCTGATGAGAATTTTTATAGTAGAGCTCCATCAGATGTTTATGATTTATTTTCAGAAGTAGATGATAAAGGTAATACTTTATATGGTATGAAGACAAAGGATAATATAATCGTTATTCCTCCTAAATATAAATCTATAAAACATTTAGGTAAAGAGTTTAAGTACTTTGTTGTGACTGATGAAAATAATAGGTATGGTATTGTAGACTCATTAGATCAAACTATAGTTGCTACGAATAACTATTCTTATGAAAGATTAAGTGATCGTAGCTTTATTTTGAAAGATTCATATGGTAATAGTATTTTTAATGCTAGTTCAGGTGTATTTTATGCTGATGTTTTTGATAGTATAGATACATCAAAGCCTAATTATGTATTAAATAAAGTTACTACAGCAACTTATGATAAAATAAAATATGTAATTGATACAAACTCAGGTTATAAATTATTTAAATTACCACATTATGATGACGATATAACATCATTTTATAAAGCTTTATTTGTTTATAAATCTAAAGGGAAATATGGCCTAATGGATTATAACGGTAATATAATTATTGAACCTAAGTTTGATAAAGTTACTATTGATGAACCTGAGTTAGCGGAATATATAAAAGAAATAGATTCATATGATAAATAATTAATTTTTTACTGATTATTTTGATTAACTAAAATAAACTAGCTTATAGACTTATAGGCTAGTTTTTGTTTTGAACACAAATTACTTCCGATAACGATATATTATCGGAAGTAATTTATATAAGAAAATTGGGCCTAAATGGCCCAATCCTTTATTTCATCAAGTTTTTTGCTTATTTACGTTTAAATGTGTATGGTTCGTATTCTACATCATTATGACGGTTAGTCCACCAGTTCCAACCAATTCTTGCTAACTTCCAGGCAATAAATCCTACGATGATCCCTAATACTAAACCTGTTAATACATCTGTTGGATAATGCGCAAATAAGTAAACTCTAGAGAACGCTACTACTATTGAACCTAACAATGCTAAAATCCCTAAATATCGCTTCTGAGGCGCTATTTGAGTTAAGCCTAGGTAAATGGTCATAGATGATGCAAATGAACCAAAACTATGACCTGATGGGAATGAATAGCTTGTAGCTTTTGGTAGTGCAGATTCTAACGGCACCGTTACATTTGGAAAATCAACAAATGGTCTTAATCTCGCTACATTTGGTTTTAAACCTTGGTCGCCAATTATAAATACAAATCCTAAAGCAATAATAATTGCCACGCCTAAAACGCGATATTTTTTTTGTAGCATTAATAATAAGGCTATTATAATCCATAATGCGCCATTACTTGTGATTTTTGAAATAAATGCCATAATTGGTGTTAAAAAACTATATACAAAATGTTCATGTACATAGAAGATTAAAGAGTGATCAAATTGTAAAATTGTGTCCATAAATTCCTCTTCTATTCTACTCTCATCTAAATGATAATTATTGAGAATATCTTATGCTTTTTATTTTAATAATTAATCTATACTAATTTATTTACGTCTATAATGATTTCTCATTTACAGCCCAAATTATAGCCTAAACTATTTATATCTAATGGTCAATAGTTTAGGCTATATTTCATAAAAACTATAATTATGTTTTCTTTTTGTCACCTTTTTTTACTGCTGCTTCAGATGTAGTAGGCATTGTAATAATTGTATCTACTGGGTCATATACAGACTCAAAGGAATCGGTTTGAGTAACCCAGTTGCCATATGTAATGGTTCTATATGTATTCATTTTCAAGCCTACATGCCCTTCTTGTACCTCTTTTTCTTTTAAAGATGGATCTACCTTTGTTATTGTTTTATTAGGAATCTCCCTGTAATCACCTACAGAGATAGATACATTCTTTGGTTTATCTTGGGCTGTACCTATAATATAAATAGTTAAGGTTCCATTATTCATAACGCTTAAGATATAAATAGAATGCTGATATGGATTTCTAAACTTAAAATCTAAATAGCCCCAAGCTACAGTAGCATCTCTGCCAGCTTGAATATATCCAACTGGTTCAAAGTGAGGAGTTCGTTCAACAATATTCATTCCGGATAATAAAGCTGTATTAAAAATAGTAGAACTTACTTGGCAAATACCGCCACCAATGCCAGGAACTAATTTGCCATCAATCATAACAGGTGCATCATCATAGCCAGCTTCTGCAGTACGTTCGCCTACAACATCGTTAAAGGAGAATTGTGCGCCTGGCTTAATGAGTGTACCATTTATCTTATCAGAAGCTAATTGGATATTATGTGTTCTGCTTTCATGACCTGGATTATACTCCGTTGTGAAAGATGCTAATACAGTATTTAAAGGTTTTAGATCAGTATCGGTAACTTTTACTGTATTCTGCGTAGTAAATACCATAGAAAGTGAATTTATACTATCGCCAGATTGTAAATCATCTTTCAGCTTTTTGAGGGTGGCATCGATATCAATACGTTTACCTTCTTTTGCGGGATGTATTACTACTTGTCCATTTTCAACAGTAAGATATGCATCATGACCAGGTGTATCTATTGTTTTTGCTAACTCAGTGAGATATGTTTTCCCCTTTACTTCGTCTAACTTATATTGTGGTTTAAAATGATAACCATAAAATAAGCCATTAAATCTATGTGACAGTACTGTCCACATATCATCCTCATAGCCGTATGTAGAAATAGCTTTTACCATACCCTCTGTATCGAATTGAATGCCTAAATCATGATATGTAGCTTGTTGTTTTTTATTATTTCCCATATCGATAGATATAGTCTGAGGTATCTTATCGTTCAACTCTTGCAAACGCGCTTGTAATTTGTTCTTTGGTGTATTTGATAGATCTGTATCATTATAATATACACCATAAGAAATGTTTTCTGTTGGAATGTATGAGCAGCCAGTTGTACCTAAAAGAACAAGGACTGTTCCTACTAATATATATTTCTTCGTCATGTATTGGTAAATTCTCCCGAATAAGTTATTATATTCTCTAATTATAGCATATATAGATCTAATCTATGGTACAATTATATTGATATTTTAGGGGTAAGGGTGAATTATGTCAAAGTCTAAGAAACAACAAAAACATTTCTATTTGCGCAATAACGATGCGCTTATGAATAGTACAAAGTTGTCTATGAAAGCAAAACAAAGCATATTGTTATCTAAGGCCGAGAATACTCTTGATGCTTACGAATCGGATTGGGACGATTTTGTAGATTGGTGTACCTATCAAAAGGTATCTTATTTTCCAGCTACACCAGAAACCATAGTAAATTATATTAACGATCTAGCAGATTATGCAAAGGCAAATACAATTTCACGTCGTATAAGTGCTATATCTGAAAATTTTAATGCTTCTGGTCAAAGAAATAATCCATGTATGGCACCTATTGTAAAACAGGCCTTACGTGGCATTAGACGGTTAAAAGGAACGTTTCAACAAGGGAAAACACCAGTTTTATTAGAAGATATTGAAGATATTATAGACTGTATGGCTAAGCTAGATGTTCCGGAACTTCAATTATTGCGTGATAAAGCTATTCTTTTGATTGGCTTTATGGGTGCCTTCCGTCGCAGTGAGATTGCGGCTATTACAGTAGAAAATCTTCAATTTTCACCACAAGGTGTTGAAATCTTTGTAGCATCCTCTAAGGCCGACCAAGAGGGTCAAGGTGCAGTAGTAGCAATTCCTCATTTATCTGGTTCTCCGTTAGATGCAGTACGAGCCTTACAACAATGGTTACGTGCTTCTGGTATTACTGAGGGACCTGTATTTAGAGGGTTTACAAAAAATATGTCTTTACGTAAAACAGCTATATCCGATAAGATGATTTCAGAAATCGTAAAAAAATATATTTCTCTTATTGGTCTAGATCCGACCATGTATGGCGCCCATAGTTTACGTCATGGCTTTGCAACGACTGCAGCAGCTTATGGCGTTGAAGAACGTAATATTATGAGACAAACACGTCATCATAGTGTAAATATGGTTCGTCGTTATATCAATGAAGCGAATAAGTTTGTAGATAATCCTATCTCTACAATTTTTGAAAAGCGATTTAGATAACAATTATAAATCAGTTGATTTAGACAATAACTATAAATCGTTTAATAACATACATTAGATAACAAAAAGCAGCTATCTCTGTTAGAGTAGCTGCTTTTTTGCGTGGGATTAACCCATATATATTTAGTTTTGAGCCACATAGTCCAAAGC
>CAKQBP010000030.1 GCA_934216375.1 uncultured Veillonella sp. | reverse complement strand
GTTCGTTGATTAGAAATCTGGTAAATACAACCTAAAGCTTCGGAACCTTCCCCATACAAACCTCGTACAGAGTAACCTAATTGTATTATGTTACGAATGAGTCTCGTAATACGACCAGATAACGTCAATGCGGGTAAATGTAACATAACAGAGGCTCGTAAACCTGTACCCACATTAGTGGGGCAAGCAGTTAAATAACCAAATCGCTCATCAAAGGCATAAGGGGATTTTGCTTCAATAGCTTTATCAATTTGAACTGCATGATTATAAGCTTGTTGCAATTTAAGTCCTGAAGCCATAGATTGAATACGTAAATGATCTTCTTCATTTACCATAATGACGATAGAAGCATCATCAGATACGATCAAATTACGATACGGTAAATGTTCCTCTAAAGCAGGACTCATTAAATGCTTTTCAACTAAAACAGCACGTTCACTTTGACTTAATTGCTCAAGGCTGATATTTGTATATTGATGTCCATCAGCCTTTTTTAATATTGGCAATAAGCCTCGAGAGATTGTATTTACTTTTTCCAAGGAAACTGTATCTTCACGATTCGTAAACAATATATCATCAAAATTTCTCGCCAAACGTATACGGCTTGAAATTACAATGTGGTCTGTCGCCTCTGCATCCTGACACAGCCACTGACTTAGAGGAGAGTCCAGTATAGTATCTAACATAAGAACCTCCTATTCTTTATCACCATCGATGATGACTTCTAGATTTTTAATTTTATCTCTCAAAATTGCGGCTTCTTCAAAGTTTTCAGCTTGAATAGCTGTATCTAATTGACGGCGCAATTGCTTTACTTCATACTTTGCTTTAAATACATTAGTACCACGACTAGGTATAGCCCCTTCATACTCAGAACTACCTTGTATTCGTTCTAATAATGGATTTATTTCACTATTAAAAGTCTCATAACATTGACCACAGCCAAACTTACCTACCCGATTGAATTCATCATAAGTAATACCACACTGAGGGCATCTCTTAGATTGATGAGCTTTTAATAAGTTATCTGGATACACCATATTCTTAAAAAAATCATTAGTAAAAAAGTTATTATCCCACATATCATTCATAAAAGAACTATAAGGAGATAATTTCCCAGCTTGTTGTAACTCGGTGGCACAACTACTGCAAAGATGTTGCTCAGTCTTTTGATTATTTATGATATTAGTCATATGGATAGTAGCTTCATTTTTATGGCAATGATCACATAACACAAATCATCACTCCTTCCGCAAAGTGTCCACCATTGATGCATATAATTGACGAACAGCATCATTACGTTCTTCTACGTCTACATTTTCAATTAATGTAGCAAAAGAATTATGCATCAATTGAGCTTCACGACGGGTAATCTTTTCAGATTGTAATAATTGAAATAATGATTGATCTACATCTCGCATATCAATTAATCGTTCTACCGTGTTTGGACCTTCATAAATCCGATAAGTTGTAACAGCAGGTAAAGAATCTGAACTTTCTGGGTTAATTTTTTTGATTCGAATATATCCACCCAAGCCACGTCTTGACTCAACATCAAAACCGCGCTCATTAGAAAAACGCGTACTTAACACGTAACTAATTTGGGATGGCGCACAATCTAATTCATCAGCCAATTCATTACGCTTTAAAATTAGCTTTTCTTGTTCTTCACGCATACGGTCTAATATAAATTTTTCTATTTTATCAGCTATCATACTCATAAAAAACACCCCTTTAAAGTTTATTTACTATAGTTTTGACTATTTGTTCTTTAGCATAATTCTATTATATTTGACTTTTTGACCTTAGTCAACATAAAAGTCAAATTTCATAAAAATAATGTTTGACTTTTAATGTATTCTCATATAATTGGACTTAATGCTTAAATCTATGTATAATAAATGAGATATTATTTTCCGAAGGAAGGTGTTGTTATGGCAGAAGCATTAGGACAAGAACTGTTAATTGATTTATATTCCTGCGATGAAGACGCAATTTCATCCGCTACAGCTGTACAGGAAAGTGTAGCAACCGCATTTGACTTAGCTGAACTTGATGTAGATGAAATCAGTTGTCAAGTTATGGACGAGGAAATCGCCCTCCTTTCTGTCGCACCAGGTTTTCACTTTACATTGCACACATATCCTGCACTTGGTTATGTAGCAGTTGATTTGTATTCCTTCGAGCAAACATTACCACTTACATTAATTATGAAAGCCTTACGTAAATCTTTTAGAGCTGAAAAAGTAAAGGCAACAAGTGTGCAACGTGGCGACTTTGGTAACGAACGTGATATGAAGCCACGTCGCAAAACTAAGATTACTACACTTGGTCGTGTTTCTCGTACACGTATCCAACTCAAACAAACAGGGGGCAAGTTGAAAAAACAAAGTGCTAAGGTTATCAAAACATTAGCTAAAAAGAGTGGCCTAAAAAAATAACATAAAATGAAGATGCAAAAAAGCTAGAGGATTTCCTCTAGCTTTTTATTTGGGTTGATATGTAATTCTATTTATATAGCTTATCTACGAACCATCATTTCTTCAAGATTGAGAACATCAGCAATTTCATCAACATCATCACAAATATATTCGGCATCCGCTTCTTTTAACTCAGATTCCGTACCGTAACCATAGGTAACACCGATGGAGATACAGCCAAGTTCATTAGCTGCTTCTACATCGTACTTACGATCTCCAACCATGAATGTCAATCGACGACCATTTTCATCAGTTAATGGGTTACCACATAGCGTGAGAGCTTTTTCAAGAATTTCTTTTTTGTGTAACAATCCCGCTTCGTAATTAGCGCCAACAATAACATCAAAGTATGGTGTCAATTCAAAGTGATCAAGAATATCTTTAGCATAATGTTCTGGTTTTGCAGTAGCTACAGCTATAGTATATTGTTCAGTTTTGCATTTAGCTAATAAGTCTACAATATTCGGATATACTTTATTTTCAAATTTACCGATGGTACCATAACGTTCACGGAATTTAAAGTATGTTTCTTCCGCTTGCTCAAAGGTCAAACCACAATGTTCTTGGAAAGCATCTACCAATGGTGGTCCTAAGAACAATTGTAATGTTTCTTCATCAGGTACAGTATAACCGAAATGTTCCAATGCAAATTTAATGCTTTTAAGAATACCTTCTTGAGAGTCAGTTAAGGTTCCATCTAAATCAAATAATATCGTTTTCTTCATATTATTTCTTTAAAGCCTCTTTCAATGTATGCCATGCAAGAACTGCACATTTTACACGTGCTGGCATATTAGAAATATTTTGTAGAGCCATAGCATCTTCTAATTCTTCTAACTCATTTTCATCGGTAATCTCTTTTTTAATCATACCCAAGAAAATTTCTACTAAACGAAGCGCTTCCTCAACAGATTTGCCCTTAATGATATCAATCATCATAGATGCAGATGCTTGGCTAATAGCACAGCCAGAACCTGTATATGCAGCATCTTTAATGATACCATCTACTACATTGAGTTGTAATGTTAGATCATCACCACAACTAGGGTTATGTCCATGTTCAGAATTTGTAAATTCAGATAATTCATGCTTATTACGTTTATCTTGGTTATGTTCCAAAATAAGTTCCGTATATAATTGATCCATTTCCATTAGTGGTAACTCTCCTAATCTTTAAAACCCATTACTGAACGAACAGTCTTTAATACTTCAAGGAATGCGTCTAAATCTTCCTTGCGAGTGTATAAGTACATACTTAAACGAGTAGATGCAGATACATTGTAGAACGCACCTAATGGTTGTGCACAATGGTGACCGGAACGAACGCAGATCCCCTTAGAATCCAAAATTGTAGCTACGTCATGAGGATGTACATCATCTACAGTGAACGCAATAACGCCATGTTTTTCCTTAGGATTTTGAGAACCAATAACATGGACATGTGGCAATTCAACAATCTTAGGAAGAATATAAGCTACTAACTCCTCTTCATAGGCCTCTATAGCATCCATTCCAAAGGATTCCAAATAATCAATAGCTGCATGCAAGGAAACGGCACCATCAGCATTTGGAGTACCTGCCTCAAACTTATATGGAAGCTCATTGAATGTAGCAGTTTGCTCTTTTACATACTCAATCATATCGCCACCCAATAGGAATGGAGGCATAGTTTCTAATAAATCACGTTTACCGTATAGTACACCAATCCCTTGAGATGCACACATTTTATGGCCAGAAAATACGAAGAAATCGCAATCCAATGCTTGTACGTCAATTTTTTTATGAGGTGTAGATTGAGCACCGTCTAGAACAACAATGGCACCTACAGAGTGAGCCTTCTCAGTTAATTCTTTTACTGGGAATTCCATACCAAGCACGTTACTAACATGAGCGAAAGCAACAATTTTAGTCTTTTCATCAATTTTATTGATTTCACCATCTTTTAAGTGCCCATGTTCATCAAGATACATGTATTCTAAGGTTGCCCCCGTCTGTTCTGCCACATATTGCCATGTTACAAGATTCGCATGATGTTCAGCAACAGTAATGACAATCTTGTCACCTTTTTTCACATTATGAAGGCCATAGCTGTGGGCAATCAAGTTCATTGACTCCGTACTATTACGTGTAAATATAACCTCTTCTCGTTCGCGAGCATTGATAAATTCAACTACGCGATCCCGTGCATTTTCATAGTCTTCAGATGCTTCAATGGCTAAAATATGAGAACCACGATGTGGGTTACCATTACGTTGTGTCATATGTTCCACAACACGGTCAATTACGGACTGTGGAATTTGAGCAGTAGCACCGCTATCTAAATAGATAACACGATGCCCATTATGCTCTTTATGTAATATAGGAAAGTCTTTGTATGCTTCTGCAATTGGTCTCATAAAAACGCCTCTTTAAATTTTATTACGTACAGCTGCTAACGCTGCTTCTTCAATCGTTTCATCACCAATGCGATCAATAATAGGTCGAATCATAGATTCAACAATGATATGTTTTGCCTCTACCTCACTAAAGCCACGGCTCATGATATAGAACAATTTATTATGATCAATTTGGCCTGCACTTGCTGCATGATTACCAACTACATTATCTTCTTTACACAATAAAAGTGGTAACGAAACAGATTTTACAGTTGGATCTAACAATAAGCAAGTATCTTCTTCTGCACCTTCAGAAGCTGTTGCTCCATTAAGGAAATCAAGGGTCCCTCTGAAGGATTTTTTAGAATTGCCACTAAGAGCACCTAAGGTATGAATATCACTAAATGATTTTTTACCACCATGACTCATAACCATAGAAATATCAAATTTTTGCTCTTTATTACCAAGATAAGCAATGTCATGAACCATACGGGATTCTTGACCTACTAAATCATGATAGTAATTCAAGATGTTTTCACTGCCACCAATTTCAATATTGATGTATTCTACATCTGCTTTTTCTTCTAATTTAGTGTATCGATGCTCGATATGTTGTACATGTTCAGGCAAAAGATTTACCTTTTTTACTACAACCTTACCAGCTTCTTTCACATCGTATTCGTTTAAATAGCTAACATTTGTCAATGCATCGCCAGAACCAGTTACATAGAATTGTACTTCTAGCTCAGCACCTTCACCAACGATAAATTGGAAACGGTTTGCCACACGAGCATTAGCATCAATGCGGATGCCTACAACTTCTTTCGCCTTAGCAGGCACATTGATAGCATAGCCTTCCGCTTTTTCAACTAATACATGAACAGCTTCTTTATTAGCACCTTCATAATTACCATCTAGTAATGCTGTACCAACAGGTAATGGTGAAAGTATATCTTTATTAGCTTCCACAGCGATGGATTGTACCGCTGTATCTTCTCCATCTAGAGAGCTTACAGTATGATTAACGCGCAACCATCTGAATGTCGGTCTAGGGAGTTCATTAAATAGTAATTCGCTCATAATTCCTCCTTAACCGATAGAACCTTCTAATTCAAGATTGATTAGATTGTTCATTTCTACTGCATATTCAAGTGGCAATTCTTTAGAGATTGGCTCTACGAAACCACGAACTAGCATCGCACGAGCTTCTTCTTCGCTAATACCACGAGTCATAAGATAGAAAATTGCTTCGTCGGAAATACGACCGATTTTAGCTTCATGACCTAAATCCACATTGTCATTTTCTACGATAATAGCCGGAATTGTATCAGATTGAGACTCAGCATCAAGCATCAAGGATTCACAAGAAACTGTTGCTTTGGAATGTTCAGCTTTAGGGCCAATCTTCAAAAGGCCACGATAAATTGCAGCGCCACCGGATTTAGAAATGGATTTAGAGTTTACATTACTTGTTGTATATGGTGCATTATGTACCACTTTACAACCTGTATCGAGGAATTGTCCTTCACCTGCGAATGTTACACCTGTAAATTCAGCATGTGCACCTTCACCGTTGAGAATACTCATTGGGTACAAACAAGAAACTTTGGAGCCAAAGGAACCAGATACCCACTCAATTGTACCATTTTTACCTACTACACAACGTTTTGTGTTAAGGTTGTACATGTTTTTAGACCAGTTTTCAATTGTAGAATAACGCAATGTAGCATTATCTTTAACGAACAGTTCAACAGCGCCTGCATGAAGGTTAGACACATCATACTTAGGAGCAGAACAACCTTCGATAAAGTGCAATTTAGCCCCTTCTTCTACGATAATCATCGTATGTTCGAACTGACCAGCACCTGGTGCATTCAAACGGAAGTAAGATTGCAATGGAATCTCTACTTGTACACCTGCAGGAACGTATACGAAGGAACCACCAGACCAAACGGCACCGTGAAGAGCAGCCCATTTATGGTCTGTAGGTGGAATTAATGTCATCCAGTATTTTTTTACGATTTCTTCATGTTCATGTAATGCTGTTTCGATATCAGTATAGATAACACCTTGCTTAACAAGATCTTCTTGAATACTGTGGTAAACAACTTCAGAATCATATTGAGCACCAACACCAGCTAGAGATGTTTTTTCCGCTTCTGGAATACCTAAGCGGTCAAAAGTACTTTTAATTTCTTCTGGAACTTCATCCCAGTTTTCTTTCATATCTACTTTAGGCTTAACATATGTATGAATATTTGCCATATCTAAGCCCGAGATATCAGGAATCCAATTCGGAATGCCCATGCGATTATAGATTTCCAAAGACTTTAAACGGAAATCAAGCATCCATTCTGGTTCATTTTTATTAGACCAAATCTCACGGATAATATCTTCTGTTAAACCGGCATCAGAGATATAAGAATATTCAAATTCGTTCTTTATATCATAGACGCCACGGTCCATATCCGCGACTTGGGTTTTCTTTCTTTCTTCCATTATGCCTCCTATGCTAATGCTTTGTATGCGTCATAACCTTTTTCTTCGATTTCACGTACAAGAGAAGCATCACCAGTTTTAACAATCTTGCCATTGATCAACACATGAACATAGTCTGGTTTTAGTTTTTGTAAAATTTGGTTATGATGAGTAATGATTAATACAGCATTTTCTTCGTTATGGAAACGTTGTACACCTTCAGATACGATACGAACCGCATCTACGTCAAGGCCAGAATCAGTTTCATCAAGAATAGCCAATTTAGGATTCAAAATGGACATTTGAAGAATTTCATTCTTCTTGCGTTCACCACCAGAGAAGCCTTCATTTACATAACGTTGCGCATAAGATAAATCAAAGGATAATTCATCCATTTTTTCTTTCAATTCTTTTTTGAAAGATAATGCACGTACATTTTCACCAGTAATTGTGGATTTAGCTGTACGAATGAAGTTTTCTACAGTAATACCAGGAATAGAAATTGGATTTTGGAAGGACATAAAAATACCCGCTTTTGCACGATCATTTACTGCATCTTCCGTAATATCCTTACCATCAAAAATGATAGAACCACTATCTACTGTATATGTAGAGTTACCCATGATTGCATTAGCAAGTGTAGATTTACCAGCACCATTTGTCCCCATCACAACATGAATTTCACCTTTATTAATTGTTAAATCAATACCTTTCAAGATTTGTTTCTCTTCAACAGATACCTTTAAATCTTTTATCTGAAGTAATTCAGCCAAAATGTTCACTCCTTTTATTTGTATGTAACCATAAGAAACATACACTCATTATATATAAAACGTATATACTGACACATATAAAAAGGCGGTACGCACTAACGTGAATACCGCCGTAATTCTCGCCAACTTAGCAAGTATGTGCATAACAATCTACACTCATTATACATTCTTATCTAAATGATAGCAAGATATTCCTACTAAAATATACAGGAATTAAAAGAATATCAAGTATTACATATATTGATAGGTTTTTATTAATATTAATTCTCATCCTATTCGATTCTCAATATTAAATTATAGATTAGAGAAATCGAGAGTGCCAAACAAATCATCATATGTTTCAGCACGACGAATTTGTGTAACAGAGCCATCTTTATGTAGCAATAACTCTGCAGAACGTAATTTACCATTATAATTGAAACCCATAGAATGTCCATGTGCACCAGCATCGTGAATGATGACACGATCTCCAATATCAATTTTTGGCAGCTCTCGTTGAATAGCAAATTTATCATTATTTTCACATAAGGAGCCTGTTACATCATATACATGATCCTTGGGAGCATTTTCTTTGCCCATTACTGTAATGTGATGATAAGAACCATATAAAGCTGGACGCATGAGGTTTGCCATACAAGAGTCCAAACCGATGTAATGACGATAAATATCTTTTTTATGAATAGCAGTAGAAACAAGGTAACCAAATGGACCTGTTACCATACGCCCACATTCATAAGCCAATGCTACATCATTAAGTCCATTAGCTACTAAAATCCGATTATACGCTTCTTCTACACCCTTGCTTAATACGCGGAAGTCTACTGGTGTTTGTTCTGGTTTATAAGCTACACCTACACCTCCACCTAAATCAATAAATTCAATAGTGATACCAAGTTCTTTTTTAATATCTACAGCAAGATTAAAGCAAAGCTCTGCTGTACCAACTAAACCGTCAATATCAAGTTCGTTAGAAACAACCATTGTATGAATACCAAAGTGTTTTACACCTTTAGCTTGTAATTGTTTATACGCTTCAAATATTTGTTCGCGTGTCATACCATATTTAGCTTCTTCAGGAAGGCCAATAATTGTATTGCCCCCTTCTTTTAAAGAACCCGGATTATAACGCACGCAGAATGTATCTGGCAAAGAGCCATGATTTTTTTCTAAATATTCGATATGTGTAATATCATCAAGATTGATAATTGCACCCATTTCAAGTGCCTTTTTATACTCCACATACGGTGTGTCATTAGATGTGAACATAATATCATGGCCCGTAATACCCACTTTTTCACATAAAAGTAGTTCCGCTAAGGAAGAACAGTCTGCGCCAACCCCAAGCTTTTGTAACAAACGCATGATATACGGATTTGGAGTTGCTTTAACTGCAAAATATTGCTTGAATCCCTTATTCCAAGAGAATGCATTGATGAAAGATTTCATATTCTCAATAATTCCTTCTTCATCATAAATATGGAATGGAGTTGGATACTGAGCAATAATATTTTCTAATTGTTCTGACGTGAATGGAACTGTTTTTTTGTTCATGATAACCTTTCTACATAAATAAAAGACTCATCAGCCGATGAGTCTTTTATTCTAATTCCCTAATTATTTAAATAAAGCTTTATCTAAACTAAAGCGACCAGCACCAGCAAAGAATAACATAAGTGCACCAAAGCCTAATTGAGATGGGTAGTCCCAGCTAAAGAAACTACCATTCAAACTCACAATAGTCGCAGTTGCTAAAGTACCTACAACTAGAATAGCACCAATACGTGTAAATAATCCTACTGCAATAAGAATACCACCAATCATTTCTGCAAGTGCTGCCATAGTGCCTAGCATCTCATAACCACCGGATACACCTAAAGGTGCCAACATAGTCCCTACTTTGTAGAGCCCTTCAGCTCCGCTAAGCCATTTTAAATAACCATGATAAAACATGGAAATGCCCAATGCAAGGCGATAAATCAATAAGCCAAAGTTTACATAATTAGGTTTACTTTTAAAAATAAAGTTCAACATAGTGATCCTTCTTTCAATTCAAATATAACAAATCGAATAAATTCGATACATTAATTATACTATTAGAGAATAACTATGTCAATAAGACTCACTATTAAATTCTATAGAATTATAACATACATTGTATACAAAATCAATTTTATCGATGTAATCAACATAATATAGTCAGCTTAAATACAATCATAGTTTTTTTGAAATTTGAAATTTAAAATATTACACCCTTACAATAGATTAATTTATCAATAAAAAATAATCCTAATGAATATGAAAAATGTAATTCACAATTCATTAGGATTATTATGTTTCTTATAAAATTAATTCTAAGCAGCTGATTACATCATACCGCCCATACCACCCATTGGAGGCATTGCAGGAACTGCTGCATTTTCATCTACCTTATCAGCTACGATTGTTTCAGTAGTTAATACAAGAGATGCAATAGATGCGGCATTTTGAAGGGCAGAACGAGTAACTTTTGCAGGATCAACAATACCAGCTTTAACCATATCGATGTATTCTTCAGTCAAGGCATTGAAACCTACACCAGCTTCAGTATTTTTAACTTTTTCTACTACTACAGAACCTTCGAGACCTGCGTTGTATGCGATTTGACGAAGTGGTTCTTCTACAGCGCGTTTTACAAGGTTAATACCAGTTTGAACGTCACCAGTAGCTTCCAATGTATTCAATGCAGGGATGATATCGATGAATGTAGTACCACCACCAGCTACGATACCTTCTTCAACAGCAGCACGAGTTGCGTTCAATGCGTCTTCGATACGAAGTTTTTTATCTTTCATTTCAACTTCTGTAGCAGCACCAACTTCGATAAC